>JBLMVT010000104.1:0-6841 GCA_050256835.1 Betaproteobacteria bacterium
GGCTGGCGCTGGATGGCGGCCGGCCGCGACGCGGCCTACGAGGTGCGCACGCCCGACGCGGTGTCGGGCCTGGTGGTCGACGCGCCGGTCGAATTCCACGGCGTCGAGGTCGGCAAGGTCACGCGCATCGAACTGGCCGGTCGCCGGCTCGTGCGCATCGTCCTGAGCGTGCGGCGCGACGTGCCGGTGACGCGCGGCACGGTCGCCACCGTCTCGGCGCGCGGACTCGCCGCGCGCGGGTTCACCGGCTACGTCGTGGTCGAACTGGAGGACGCGGGCACCGATCCGCGGCCGCCGGCCGCCGAACCGGGCGACGCGTTGCCGCGGCTGCGCAGCGCGCCGTCGACCTCGGCCAACGTCGACACGGCGATCAGCCAGGTGAACGAGAACGTGCGGGCGCTGACGGCGCTGCTGCAGTCCGCGCTCGACCCTGCGACGGTCGCCGCGCTCGACCAGTCGATCGACAACCTGCGCACGGTGAGCGCGACGCTGGCCGCCAACGGCGAGCGGCTCGACTCGATCATCCGCAAGGTTGACCGGGCGAGCGGGCAGGTCGCTCCGTTGCTGGCCTCGGGCCGCGACACGGTGCGCACGGTGGAGGGCCGGCTCGTGCCCGCGGCCGAGCACGCGCTCGACCGGCTGGACCGCCTGTCGGGCACGCTCGACGACGCCGCCACCCGCGTCGACCGCGACCCGGCGGTCCTGCTGCGAGGCCGCGGCCGGCGACCGCTGGGGCCCGGTGAGACGCCGTGAATCGCCGGCCCGACGCGCGTGTGCCGCGGCAGCGCTCGGCACGGCTCTGCTCGGCGGCTGCGCGCTGGCGCCGCCCGAGGCGGTCGAGGTCCACAGGGAAGCCCTCGTCGAGCTGCCGCGCGACGTGCCGCGGGCGCGGCCCAGTGGCGCCAGCCTGCAGGTGCTGCCGGTGCAGTCGGCGCCTGGCTACGAGGGCACCGGGATCGCCTACTCCGTGCGGCCGTACGAGATCGCCTATTTCGGCGTCCACGAATGGGCGGCGCCGCCGGCGCGCATGTTCGAGCCGCTGCTGGTGCGCACGCTCGAGAGCACGGGCCGGTTCGCCGCCGTCGTCGCCGCGCCGGCCGGCGGCCACCCACGCTACGCGCTGCGCACCGAACAGTTACTGCTGCTGCAGGACTTCAGCGCCGGTCGGCCGACGCTGGAGCTGTCGCTGCGCGTGCAGCTGATCGCTGCCGGCGACGGTCGCGTCGTCGCCGCGCGGGAGATCGCGGTGCGCGAGCCGATGCGCGAGAGGGAGCCGCATGCCGGAGTGGTCGCCGCGAACGAGGCTGCAGCGAAGGCGCTGCGCGAGGTGGCCGGCTTCGTGGTCGAGCAGGCGCGCTGACGGCCGCCGGTGTCAGGCCGGCAGCGTCATCCGCCGCAGCGTGTCGTCGCGCCGCACGACGTGGTGGAACAGCGCCGCGCCCGCATGGACGACGACCAGCGCGACCAGCGCCCATGCCGCCCAGCGGTGCGCCGCGATCAGCGCGCGGAACAGCGTGTCGTCGCGACCGACCAGGTCGGGCAGCGTGAACAGACCGAGGAACGAGACCGGGATCGCCGCGGCCGAGGACATCACCCAGCCGCTTGCCGGCAGGCCGACCATCAGGCCGTAGAGGCACAGGTGCACGAAGCGCGCGGCGAACCGCTGCCACGCGGCCAGGCCGCCGGCCAGCGCCGGCAGCGGATTGCCGAGCCGCCACAGCCACCGCGCCGACACGAGGGCGAACGCCGCGACGCCGAGCTGCTTGTGCCAGAGGATCAGCATGATCTTGCGCGTGTCGAACCCCGCATCGGGCAGGCCGACCATGATCACGCCGAACGCGACCAGCGCGACGAGCAGCGCCGCCATCAGCCAGTGCAGGGCGAGGGCGACGACTCCGTAACGCCGCGGGGTGTTGGCGAGCGCGATCGGCACCGCGGTGGATGCCGCCGCGCCCCGCCTGCGTTCAGGGCGTGGCGTCCGGCACTTCGGCGACGTGCCGGCCGCGCTGCTAGGATCGCGGCGCGCTTGACCGAGCCCCGGCGCACATCACCAGGCAGTTCGGGTTCAGAGCACAAGGCAAGGAGCCTCGAGCATGGGACAACTTCGCACCTCGATCGTCAATCTGCAGAAGATGATCGTCAACAACCCCATCAAGCTGGACGGGCTGCAGAAGGCCCTGGAGCCCGGCAGCCTGCGCATCGAAGAGCTGTCGCGCACGGCCGATCATGGTTGGGATCTGATGTTCATGCACCTGACCAACAAGTTCAAGAAGACCGGCAGCACCACGTCGGCCAACGCCGGCAAGAAACTCTCCGAGGTGATCGACTCGGAACTCGCGACGCTGGTCAAGGGCATCGATCAGTGGAAGAAGGACCTGATGACGCTGGCGGTCAAGTTCGGCAAGGACTTCGACAACGGCATCAAGGCGATCGGCACCGACCTGGATGCCGCCGCCGCGGAGGCGAAGAAGCTGCGCGCAGTCGCTGACAAGAAGAAATCGAAGTGGCTCGCCAGCCCGAAGTACAAGGCCAAGATCAAGGGCTACCTCGCCGTCATCGACGACATCGAGAAGATCATCGACGCGCAGAAGAAGGACCTGGCGAAGGCGAAGGGGCTCTCATTCGACGAGGCCTGGGTCAACAAGTGGTTCACCGTCAAGGTCGACATGACCGTGAAGGACATCCAGGACCGCGCGGGCATGGATGTCCAGAACATCATGAAGGCCTACCTCGCCAACCAGAAGCAGGCCGACAGCTACGTGCGCAAGTGGCGCGACGAGTACAAGGGCATGGCGGGTCAGCTCGCGGCGATGAAGAAGTGGACCGAAGACGCCGACGAGATGGAGTCCGAATCCTGACGGCTAGCGGCCAGGGTCGGCACACGACGTCGCGGCGCGGACGGCCGCCGCAGGGGCGGCCTTTCGCCGGCGAAGCCTCATCGACTCAGGGCCGGTCGCCCGCGTCCGGCGCGAGTCGCGGCGGCGCCTGACCGGCGATCGAGACCTCGTGCTCGAGGTCGTCGAGGGCGGCTTCGAGTTCGGCCTCGTGTTGCGCGGCCCGGATCGCCTCGTCGTACCCGCCTGCGCTGCGCGGAAAGCCTTGTTGTCTCTCTTCCATGATCGACATCCTTCGTGATCGGAAGGGCAAGGCTCGTGCCCGGCGGGCGGCCGCGAAGCGCGACTTCAGCCGCGATGCTGCCGCAGCGCTGTCATGCGCGACGCGCCGACCAGCATGATCGCGGCCAGTGATGCGCCGCACACGCGCAGCGCCGTGCCGATGCCGAACGCCTGGACCAGGGCGCCGGCGGCGACGCCCGAGGCGGCCGGCACGACCTGCGAAATGATGGTGTACATGCCGACGACGCGTCCGCGCACCGGCGCAGCGGCGCTGGCCTGGATGCCGGCGACGATCAGCGACAGCGCGAGCCCGCCCGAGACGCCGACGGCGCACAGCAACGCCACCGCGACGCGCGCGCCGTGCGCGGAGCCGAGCGCCGCCAGGGCCAGGCCGGCGACGATGGTGGCCGTGAAGATCGCGTGGCCATGGTGCACGCGTCGGGTGACGAACAGTGCCAGCAGGCCGCCCGCGATCAGCGACAGCGCGAGCGTGCCGAGGAACGCGCCGCGCTGCAGTTCGTCCATCCCGAGCTGCGTGGCGGCCAGCTTGGGCAGCAGCACCGTCATCGGCCCCATCGCCAGATAGCCGGCCATCGCCGCCAGCATCAGCTGGCCGAGCAGCGGCAGCGCCTGCACGGCGGCCAGCCCGTCGCGGATGTCGGCGAGCACCGGCTGGTGCGGCCGCTCGCTGCGCTGTGTGGGCACCGCCAGCAGCGCGAGCGAGGACGCCGCCAACAGCAGCGCCGCGCCGCCGAAGACGCCCGGCCAGCCCCAGTTTCGGCGCAGCAGCGCGATCGCGACCGGCGCGAGCCCGAACCCCAGCATCACCAGCAGGTTGAAGATCACCGAGGCCGGCTTCAACTCGTCGCTGCGCGCGATCTGGCCCAGCGCGGCCATGCGCGCGGGCGACACGAACGACCAGCCGACGCCGGCCAGCGCGGCGGCGGCCACCAGCAGCGGCACGCGCGAGGACGCGCCGGCGACGCCACGGTCGGCCAGCCACAACAGGCATGCCGCAAGCATGAACAGCGCCTGCGCCGCCTGGATCAGGCGCCCGGGCGCGAGGCGGTCGCACAGCACGCCGGCATACCAGCCCAGCACGAGGGGCGGCCCGAAGCACAGGCCGAAGCCGATGCCCGACAGCAGGTCGGAGCGCACCACCTCCTGCGCGTAGATGATCACCGAGTAGTTGACCATGTGGCCCGCGGTGAAGGCCGCCAGGCACGACAGGTAGAACCAGCGGTGGCGCAGCAGGATCATCGTGCGGCGGCTGCGCTCTGCACGCGGATCAGCGTCGGCTGGGCGTCCTCGACGTGCCAGCTCGGAAAGCTGGAGGTGGAGGTGTAGATCGTGCCGTCTTCGGCGATCTCGATGTCGCGCGTGAAGGCCACGCGGCGCGGCAGCGGCACGCGCCGCCACGTCCGCCGGGCGATGTCCAGCGCGTACAGCGAATCCGACTGGTTGCCCGTCACCCAGACGATGCCGCGGCGCTTGTCGACGTTCAGCGCATACGGGGTCTCGCTGCCCGCGGGCCGCACCGGAAGGTCGAAGCGGGTGAAGCGGCCGGATGCCGGCTCGTAGCGCGCGATCGCCGATTCGGCGAAGAAGCCGATCCACAGGTTGCCGTCGCCGTCGCTGCGCAGGCGCCGCGGGCCGGCGAACGGCGTCGCGATCATCGACACGCGGCCGGTGGCCGGGTCGATGCGGCCGATCTCGTCGGTGTGCAGGCGCGCGAACCACACGCTGCCGTCGGGCGTGACGTCGATGCCGTAGGGCAGCGGCGTGCCGGTGGCGGCGTCGTCGACCGGCAGCCAGTTGGCCAGCGGCAGGCCCCAGGCCATGAGCCTGAACAGCGGGCGGATCAGCGCCACCGTGAGCCGCTCGCGCAGCCCGCGCGGCGGCAGGTCGTACAGCGTGAAGCGTCCGCTCGCGCGGTCGAACATCGCGATCTGGTTCGACAGCGCGAGCGTGAACCAGACGCGGTCGCGAGCGTCGACGCGGATCGTGTGCGGGTAGAAGCCGCCGTCCATCTCGTGCAGCGTGAAGGCCGCGCTCTGCGGGTCGAACTCGACCAGGCGCCGCTGTGCCGAGGGCGTGATGAAGATGTGTCCGTCGCGCGCCGACTGCGCCAGCGAGTGCGCGTTCGACGTGCTGTCGTGGCGCGGGAAGTCCGCGAGCCGCGCCGCCAGCAGGCCGCCCGGCGCGTCGCCCTCGCGGTGCGGGATGCGGTACACCGTGACGTCGTCGGTGCGCGGGTCGACGCGGTAGAGCCGGTCCTGGATGTTGTCGGCCACGTAGACGCGGCCGTCGGCGGCGAGCAGCTGGTCGTGCGTTTGCGACATCGCGTCGCCGATCGGCCATTCGGTGATCGTGGTCGCGGCCAGTGCCGGGTCCCAGGGCGCGGGCTCGGCCAGCAGGAACGGGTCGTCGCGCAGCTTGCGCCAGCCCGCGTTCAGCAGCTCGGGCAGCACCTTCTGGTCCGCGCTCGGCAGGCGCGAGCCGTAGCGCAGCATGCGCGCGATCAGCGCGCGCCATTCTTCGATCGAACGTTCGCGGCGCGTGAAGGCATTGCCCTGCTGGTGGCAGAAGCCGCACTGCAGCCGGAAGCGGCGTTTGCGCGCGGCGTCGCCGAGGTCGAGCGCGCCCAGCCATACGTTGGCGGGCTTGGCCGCGGCCAGCCGCGCCGGGTCGGTCTCGCGCTGTAGCGTCACGCTGGCCACGAGCTGCCCCGGCGCGGCCTGGACGCTCGCGTCGCGGTAGCCGGGCTTGCGCACCAGGTAGCGCACCGCCACGCCGCGGTCGGCCCAGCTCGCGCGGCCCGCCGCGTCGGTGAAGCGGGTGATGTCGACGTCGACCCGTCGCGGCTGGCCGGGCGCCGGGTAGCCGTGGTCGGAACTGTCGAGCGGGCGGCGCGCGGCCACCACCTCGCGCACCATGACGGTGGCCAGCGGCAGGCCGGCCTCGTCGGTCACCGTCAGCGTGGCGGCCGGGCTGGCCGACGCGGCGGCGACGGCGAGCGCGGCCATCGCGCGATTCAGCTTCATGGTTGCCTCCGCGGGAACAGCCCGAACTCGGCGCCGATGCGGCGCAGCATCAGTCGCTCGTAGGTGCGCGGCGCCAGCCGGCTCAACCACCAGGCCAGCCGCGACGTGAGCGAGGGCAGGGCCAGGTGCCGGCCGCGACGCGCTGCGGCGAAGATGTGCGCGGCTGCGTCGTCGGGCTGCAGCACCCGGCCCGCGGTGTGGCGCGTGGCGGACGCCGCGCGGCCGTCGCCGCCGAGTGCGGCACGCTCGATGCCGGTGGCGATGAACGCGGGGCAGACCAGCGTCACGTCGACGCCGTCCTCGCGCAGTTCGCTGCGCAGGCTGTCGAAGAAGCCGTGCAGCGCGTGCTTGCTCGCGGCGTAGGCGGTGCGGCCCGCCAGCGGTGCGAAGCCGGCAATGCTCGAGACGACGACGATCTGACCGCGCCGCGCGATCAGCGATTCGAGCGCGGCCTGCGTGGCGTTGACTGCGCCGAAGAAGTTGACCGCCATCACGCGGCGGACGACCTCGGGCGCGCTGTTGCGCAGCAGGCAACGCGCCGAGATGCCGGCGTTGTTGACCAGCACGTCGATGCCACCGAAGTCGGCGACCGCGCGCGCGATCGCCGCCCGGCAGGCGGCCTCGTCGGTCACGTCGCAGGCCAGGCCCAGCGCCTCGATGCCAGCGGAGCGCAGGCCGGCG
>JBLMVT010000105.1:0-6517 GCA_050256835.1 Betaproteobacteria bacterium
TGCGACGTCAACGCGATGCGCGCGCTGTTTCCGGGCCGCGACTGGCAATGGCCGAAGCCGCCCTACCCGCAGGTGCCGCACCCGGCGGCGGGATTTCGCGAGCTGGCGGTCGTGCTCGGGCGCCGCTGAACCCTGACCGCCAGCCATCGAGAGGAGGTGCCATGCAGTTCACGCCTTGGGACAACCCGATGGGCACCGACGGCTTCGAGTTCATCGAGTACGCGGCACCCGACCCCGCGGCCATGGGCGCGGTGTTCGAGCGCATGGGCTTCCGGGCGATCGCACGGCACCGCCACAAGAACGTGCTGCTGTACCGGCAGGGGCAGATCAACTTCATTCTCAACGCCGAGCCCGATTCGTTCGCCCAGCGCTTCGCGCGCCTGCACGGGCCGAGCATCTGCGCGATCGCGTTCCGCGTGCGGGACGCGAAGGCCGCCTACGAGCGCGCGGTCGGTCTCGGCGCCTGGGGCTACGCCGGCCAGGCCGGGCCGGGCGAGCTGAACATTCCGGCGATCAAGGGCATCGGCGACTCGCTCATCTACCTCGTCGCTCGCTGGCGCGGCAAGAACGGCGCGGCCGTCGGCGAGATCGGCAACATCGGCTTCTTCGACGTCGATTTCGAGCCGCTGCCGGGCGCCAGCCTGGAGCCCGCCGGCCACGGCCTGACCTACGTCGACCACCTGACGCACAACGTGCACCGCGGCCGCATGGCCGAATGGGCCGACTTCTATGCCCGGTTGTTCAACTTCCGCGAGATCCGCTACTTCGACATCGAGGGCCAGGTCACCGGCGTGAAGAGCAAGGCGATGACCAGCCCGTGCGGCCAGATCCGCATCCCGATCAACGAGGAAGGCAACGAGACGGCCGGGCAGATCCAGGAGTACCTCGACCGCTACCACGGCGAGGGCATCCAGCACATCGCGCTCGGCAGCAACGACCTGCTTGCCACGGTGGACGCGCTGCGCGCGGCGGGCGTCGCGCTGCTCGACACGCCGGACACCTACTACGAGCTGATCGACCGGCGCATCCCCGGCCACGGCGAAGACGTCGAGGCGCTGCGCCGCCGGCGCATCCTCGTCGACGGCAAGCGCGGCGAGCTGCTGCTGCAGATCTTCAGCGAGAATCAGCTCGGACCGATCTTCTTCGAGTTCATCCAGCGCAAGGGCGACCAGGGTTTCGGCGAAGGCAACTTCAAGGCGCTGTTCGAGTCGATCGAACTCGACCAGATGCGGCGCGGGGTGATCGGCAAGGGCTGACCGACCCTCAGCCGGCGGCTGTCGCCGGTTCGTCGAGGCGGCGCAGGACCTCGTCGAACACCTCGGGCACGAACGCCAGGTGCATGTGCGCGCTGCCGGCCACGTGGCGGTTGTCGGCGCCCGGCAGGGTGGCGTTCGACGCCGGGAAGACGATGTTGTCGCAGTGGCTGTAGAAGCAGGTCCAGCGGGTCGGGTCGCGCGCCGCGCGCTCGGCCTCCCGGCGCCCGAGCGCCTGCAGCCACGCGCTGTCCTGCCGCATCTGCCGGGCATTGGTGCTCGCGGCGCAGCGCGCCAGCCATGTGCCCCGGTGCGGCGTGCCGATGCTGATCAGGTGATGTACCGCGCCGCCGCGATCGGCCTGCCAGGCGCGCACGGCCAGTCCGCCCATGCTGTGCGCGACCACCAGCGGCGTGCGGCCGGTGGCGAGCCGCACGCGCCGCACGGCGTCGTCGATCGCCGGCACGTACTCATCGATGCTGCCGAACACCGGCTCGAGGTCGACCGCGGCGTACGGCACGCCGCGCGCGCGCAGCCGACGCATCCAGGGATTCCACAGGCCGCGATTGCACACGAAGCCGTGCACCAGCACGACGCCACGCCGTCTCGCATCGGCAGGCAGCCAGTCGCGCTCGACCCGCGAGCGGAATGGCTGCCGCCAGTAGAAGATGCGCGGCGTGGTCAGCACCTCGCCGATCCAGGCGCGCACGAGCTGGGCGGCGCTCGCCCGGGGCGCGGGATCGGTGCGGTTGATCCGCGCCAGCAACACGAACTCGACAGCGAGAAATATCGCGTAGCCGAATGCGATCAGCAGCGCACCGATCCCGGCGACGAGCAGCCGGTCGGCGAACCACAGCGCCCAGGCGAGGGCCGCACCGAACACACCGAAGGTCGTCGCCTGCTGAAGGCGCGCCAGCATCGGCTGTTCAGGCCAGCGCCACGCTGCGTCCGCCCAGACGCGGCGCCAGCTCGCTCGCCAGCCGGGCAACGATGCCGTAGATCGAAAGCTGCGGGTTCGCGCCGATGCTGGTCGGGAACAGCGACCCATCGTGCAGCGACAGATTGGCAACCTGCCAGTGCACGCCGTCGGGACGTGCCACGCCTTGCCGGGCGTTGCCCGCGAACGCGCAGCCACCCATCACGTGTGCGCTCACCACGCGCGTGGCCAGCGGTCGGAGGTCGAGTCGCGCGATGGCCTCGCGAGCCTCGGCCCAGGTCCGCAGCGGCGGGGCCGCCTCGTGGACGGGCAGCGCCACCTGCGCCCCAGCGGCGAACTGGATCTCGGCCATGCTGAGGAAGGCGCGACGGGCGCCGTCCATGACAAAGGCGTTGAGCGGATAGTCGAGCAGCGGTGAACCGTCGTCGCGAAGCGTGACCCGTCCTCCCAGCGACTGCTCGTGGAAGCCGTCGCGCAGCAGCGCGAGCAGCGCGTGCGTGTGCGGGAACTGACGCAGCAACTCGGCCTGGGCGCGACCGAAGCCGGCCAGCGTGGTGGCGTAGATCACCGGATGCAGCGGCGGCGTCTCGAGCTTGTAGCCGATCGGCCCGTCGATCGGGTCGACGTGCAGGAAGTGGTCCGAGTACCGCGACTGCGGCGCGCCGCTCCAGCCTTCGATCTGCTCGGCGAACAGCGCCGCCGAGATGACCACCGGGTGCAGGAAGGTGCGCCGCCCGAGCAGGTCATGCGGGTCGGGCACACCCGAGCGCAGCAGCAGCGCCGGCGAGTTGATTGCGCCGGCGGCGACGACGTAGTGACGGGCGACGATGCGTGTCGGCTCTCGGGAGACGATGCTGCCGTCGAGTCCGACCGCGTCGCACAGCAACGCCGCGATGCGGTCCCCGGCCAGCTCGAACCGACGCGCACGCGACTGCACCAGCAGGCGCGCGCCGAGGTCCAGTGCGGCGGGGATCGTCGTGACGAGCATCGACTGCTTTGCATTCGTCGGGCAGCCCATCCCGCAGGAACCGAGGTCCCAGCAGCCCTTCACGTTGCGCGCCATCGCGCCAACGGCGATGCCGAGCCGAGCCGCGCCGCGGTCGAGAACCCCGTTGTTGCGGTTCGGCGCGGGCAGCCAGGGCGCGATGCCAAGACGACGCTCGGCCTGCTCGAACCACGGCGCCAGCGCCGACTCGCTGCAGCCGGCCAATGCGTAGCGGCGCTGCCAGTAGTCGAGCGTGGCCGCGGGCGTGCGGAAGGAACTGGTCCAGTTGACCGTCGTCGAGCCACCGACGCATCGGCCCTGCAGGACGGTGATGGCCTTGTCGGCCGTCTTGCGCGCCGCGCTCTCCTGATAGAGGGCGGGGTAGGCCTCGCTCTCGCGCTGGTGAAAGTCGCTGCTCGACCGCAGCGGGCCTTCCTCGACCAGCAAGACGTCGAGCCCCGCCTTGGACAGCAGCTCGGCGGTGATACCCCCGCCAGCGCCGCTGCCGACAATCACCACGTCGCAGGTCAGGTCGCGCGGCGCAGGCGCATGCGACCCGCCGACGACGCGCCAGCCGCGACCGAGACCGGCGCGAATCGGATCGGGAACGCGCGTCATGCGTCGAGGACTGTGGGGCCCGGGTAGCCGAGCAGGTGCCACGTCGACGGGTCGGCGAAGTAGGCGGCGTTGGTCAGGTCGCGCAGGGCGTGATACGCCTGCTGCCTCAACGTGCTCTTCGCCTGACGCATCGATTCGAGGCCGCGCTGGAGCTGCGCACCCTCGGCTGCCTGCCACGGCGAGTCGAGCCGCGCCAGCGCCCAGCGTCCAGGCGGAGTGCCGAGCAGGGCAAGAAGTTGCGACAGCTCGTTGCGCGCGAATTCGGGCAGCGCTGCGATGACCGCGTCGAGCCGGCCGAGGTGGGCGTCGAGTTCGCGGTCAATCTCGGGGGATGCCTCGGGGAGGTCGCCATCGAGCACCGCACGCGCGACGGCGCGGAAGATCTCCCGGCCACCCGCGGTGAGCCGGCCCGAAGCGTCCACCCCAGGCCGCCACAGTGCGACGCCCACGCCACCGAGCCCGAGCACCACCAGCCCGGCCACGCCCAGCTTCAACAACCCGCGCCGCTGCATATGGGCAGTGTTGCATCATTCGTGGCATCCGCCTTAGGGGCCGGCGACTAACCCATGCAGACCGACACCATCCTTCACAGCCTGACCCAGGTCACCAGGGAGCGCGCCGCCCGGGCTGCGGATGCGGCGTTGCAGGACGCCGTCGTCCGGCTCAAGAGTTACCAGCAGGAGCGCTTCAGGAACACCTACCGCGATCTGCTGGACGACCCGCGCTACGCCGCTGCCACCCGGTTCTTCCTCGAAGAGCTGTACGGACCGGCCGACCACACGCTGCGCGACCGGGAGTTCGAGCGCATCGTGCCGGCGATCGCGCGATTGTTCCCGCGACAGGTCGTCGCCACAGTGAATGCGCTGGCCGAACTGCATGCACTGTCCGAGCGACTGGACACCGAGATGGGCCGGAAGCTGAAGTCGAAGGCAGCCATCGCGCCAGCGGACTACGTGGCGGCTTGGCAGGCGACCGATCAGCGTGCAGACCGCGAACGGCAGATCGCGCTGGCGCTGGAGATCGGTGCCGCCCTGGATCACTACACACGCAGCCCGTTGCTGCGCCGCAGTCTGCACCTCATGCGCCGGCCGGCGCGGGCCGCCGGACTGGAAACCCTGCAAGGCTTCCTCGAGCGCGGCTTCGATGCATTCGGCACGTTGGGAGGGGCAGCTTCGTTCCTGGCGACCATTGAGTCGCGCGAGCGTTCGTTGGCTGCCGCGCTGTTCGAACCGGCGCTTGCCGCCGGCCCGTCTCCGTCGGCGCCTGGTCTGCGAGCGGCCTGGGAGCAACTGCCTTGAATCGCCGCTACGAACTGCAGGTACTCGAGCGCGGGTGGCTCTCGTCGAACAACATCGTGGTCGGCGGTGCCGACGAGGCGACCGTCATCGACACCGGGTACGTATCGCACGCCGAACAGACGGAGACCCTGGTGCGTGAGGCGCTTCGAGGGCGCCACCTGCAGCGCATCGTCAATACCCACCTGCATTCGGACCATTGCGGGGGCAACGTCCGGCTGCAACGCGCCTTCGGTTGCGAGATCTGCATCCCGCCCGGGCAGTGGGACGCGGTGGCGCGCTGGGACACCGACGCGCTGACCTACGCGCCGACCGGCCAGCGCTGCGAGCGCTTCCATGCTGATCGTCAGCTCGTCCCAGGTGGCGCGCTGGAAATGGGCGGGCGTGCATGGTCGGTGCTGGCCGCCCCGGGGCACGACCCACATTCGGTCATTCTGTTCGATACCCTCGATGCCACGCTCGTCAGCGCAGACGCGCTGTGGGAGAACGGCTTCGGCGTCGTCTTCCCGGAGCTCGAGGGTGCGCACGGCTTCGAGGACGTGTCCACAACGCTCGATCTGATCGCGGGCCTACAGCCGCGGCTCGTCATTCCGGGTCATGGCCGCCCATTCTGCGACGTCGGCCCTGCCATCGAACGCGCGCGCCGCCGGCTCGACGCGCTGGCGGCCGAACCGGCGAGGCACGCGCGGCACGCGGCCAAGGTGCTCCTCAAGTTCCGCGTCCTGGAAACGCAGCGCGAGATGCTCAGCGGCCTCTTGGAATGGGCCGAGTCACTCGATTACATGCAGCTCATCCATCGCCGCCATTTCGCAGCCGAAGCGCGGTCGGAATGGATCGCGTCGCTGCTCGACGAAATGTGCGCAAGCGGGGCGCTCCGTCGCGAGGGGTCGTGGATCGACAATAGATGAAACAGCCGGAACGCAAAAAGCCCGACCTAAATAGGTCGGGCTTCGCGGGATAACAGCCTGACGATGTCCTACTTTCACACGGGAATCCGCACTATCATCGGCGCTGAGGCGTTTCACTGTCCTGTTCGGGATGGGAAGGAGTGGGACCACCTCGCTATGGTCATCAGGCATAACCTATTGCCGTCCCGCTCACGCGGCACGACCAATCCATAGAGTCGAATCAGCTTCCTGACGCGCCAACCAGCATAACCGTCCTTTGACGGTCGTCAAAGTTATAGGGTCAAGCCGCACGAGCAATTAGTACTGGTTAGCTCAACGCATTACTGCGCTTCCACACCCAGCCTATCAACGTCCTGGTCTCGGACGACTCTTCAGGGGGCTCAAGTCCCCGGCAAGACTTATCTTGAGACGAGTTTCCCGCTTAGATGCTTTCAGCGGTTATCTCTTCCGCACTTAGCTACTCGGCAGTGCCACTGGCGTGACAACCGATACACCAGAGGTGCGTCCACTCCGGTCCTCTC
>JBLMVT010000106.1:0-2598 GCA_050256835.1 Betaproteobacteria bacterium
TGCTCGGCCGGCCCACTCGCCGCGCGCGGCAGGTAGAGCGTCACCGACGTGCTTTCGCCCGGCTTGCTCTCGAGGGTGGCCATGCCGCCCGTCTGCTGCGCAAAGCCGTAGACCTGGCTGAGGCCGAGCCCGGTGCCCTTGCCGACCTCCTTGGTCGAAAAGAACGGCTCGAACACCTTGTTGACGTTCCCGGGGGCGACGCCGGTACCGGTATCGACGACGCTGAGCGCGACAAAGTCCCCTGCGAGTCCAGGCACCTGTCCGCTGCCGGCGTGCAGCGTGCAATTGCGGCCCTCAACGCGCACCAGCCCGCCCATGGGCATGGCATCGCGGGCATTGACGCACAGATTCATGAGCGCGATCTCCAGCTCCGCCACGTCGCATTCGATCGGCCAGAGATCCTCCGCCAGGGAGACCACGAGCCTTACGTCGCCGCGAACGGCACGCTCCAGCATCTCGGACAATTCTTCGGAACGCAGGCGAAGATCGACCACGCCCGTCTTGAGCGGCTGGTGACGCGAGAAGCTGAGAATCTGGCGCACCAGGCGGGAACCCCGCTCCGCTGCGCGATCGATCGCCTTGACAGCACGCATGTCGTCATCGCTCAGCGGTCTGTCTTGCAGCAGCTGCGCATTGCCCTGCACGACCGTCAGCAGATTGTTGAAGTCGTGCGCGATGCCGCCGGCCATGCGGCCGATCGCTTCGAGCTTCTGGGCCTCGCGCAGCGTTTCCTGCGCCTTCTCGCGCTCGGCGATCTCCGCCTCGAGCTGTCGGGACCGTTCGGCAACGCGTCGCTCCGGCACCTCGTTCGCGTTCTGCAGGATCGTGCGCTCAGCCTCCAGAGATCGCGCCAGTTGCGCGTAGCGCGCGCGTTTCCAGCAACAGCACCACCAGCACGACGCTGGTCGCGGCGAAGCCGAAGATGCGCCCGGCATAGAAGCCGAGATCGAAACGGCCGGCATTCAGCATCACGGCCAGCGCCACCTTGCACAGGCAGGCGCACAGCACGACCATCAGCCATATGTTGAGCACGGAATGCGGCCGTTCGCCCCACAACAGGGCCACCGCCGCCAGGCTGAACAGCCACACGCCTGTCATGACCGGCGTGATTGCCGGCGTCATCCGGTTGCCGGCCATCACGGGCAGCAGCAGGCCATGCCCCGCGGTCGTGAGCATGACGATCACGCCAACCGCCACGATCACCGCAGCGACGCCCCGGACAATGGCGGCACGCGGGTCCATCCTGACCTCGGTGCCGGCGTTGGAGCACTGCTGAAGCGCGTAGATCATCACCAGAAGCGGGAAGCCGGCGTGCCACAGCATGTAGAGCCAGGCTGTGGTCTGGGGCCCGCCGCTCAGCAGTCCGCCGGGCGCGAACAGCCCCGGGAAGCTCAGCATGTGCGCGACGACCACGAGGCCGGTGAAGAGGTAGGCGCAGGCGAGCATGAGCAGCCCGCGCGAACGCAGGATGCTGAACTGGCCGAACAGCAGGATGGCGGTGATCAGGTCGTTGAAGGTCAGCGCCGATTCATAGATCGGAATGAAGGCATCCACCCGCGGCAACTGGACTTTGGCGAACGGCGCGGCCGCGACCGAGATCAGCAGACACGCGAGGACGACGCCAAGCGCGACCCGCCGCTCCGACCGTTGCACGGGCAGGACCGACAGAAACACGCGCTGCTGAGTCGTCGGAAGTTCTCCCATGGCCTCTCTTGCTCGCTTCGAGAAGATCCCTCCGGCCGGACCGGACGAGGCGCCAAGTCTAGGAAAGAGGAACTGCCAGGTCGGGCACCATAGGTCGTGTGGTCCTACATGCAGAACCGCTGTTCATTCCCGCCGGCAAGAGCGGCAGCGCGGAGTGGACAATGAACCGGATGCGGTTGACGAACGACGTCAGAAGCGACTGGCACCCAGGGCGGGCTGTGGTGCTGCCCCACGCCGACTGCGATGCCCGCGCAGAGACGGCTGAGCACGCTTGAGTTACGCAGAGCACGGCGCCTCGCGGCCACCACCTTCTGACCCGCCGGCGCAATCTCCACAAGCCGCAGGTCGCGGCCAGTTGCCGAGTCATCTCACGGGCTCTGAACGCAGGCATCTGGCCTTTGCGCTCCTGATCTCGCTCCTGATCCACGCGCTGCTGTTGAGCCTGACCTTCAGTGGCCAGGGACTCGGACTTCCGGGCCTCGGCTTTCCCTGGCGAGATCGACGGATCGAAGTTCCCGAACTGCGACTGGTGCTCGTCCCGGCGCAGGTCACGTCCCCCGAGTCGCCGGTCGCGTCGGTTGGGCGGCCGTTGCAGCAAGCAACGGTCGAGCAGCCTGTTGCCGGTGGGCCGGTCCCGAATCCGTCCGTTCCGCCTGCGCCGCCCCCGCGGCGGGCGGCAGACGCCGTGGCGCCCAAGGGCAGGCCGGCGCCTATGGCCATGCCAAAGGCAAACGTGGCACCCGATGCGGCCGACGCGAACGCGCCTTTGCGCGCCGATGGGCCCGATGACACGGGTGCCGCACGGATCCCTGAGCCGCCCGTGGTCGCGTTGGAGCAATCCGACGAGCCCACGTTGGTCGTACCCCCCGCCGCATCGGCGCCAATGCCCATCGA
>JBLMVT010000107.1:0-14661 GCA_050256835.1 Betaproteobacteria bacterium
CTCGCCTTCGAGTTCGAGGCGATGGCGCAGGTGAGCACGTCCGATGCGCGACTGCAGGCCTTCCAGTGAAGCGCGCTCGTCGTCGTCGAAGTCGGACAGCGACGGCACCGCTCGATTCCTCTCGCGGCTCAGCCGTGCGCAGGGGTCGCCGGGGGAAGCGTGGCCCCAACAAGCATGGCCGCGACGACGGCCGCGGCGATCGAAAGTCGCTTCAGGGTCAGCATTTCGTAGCTCCTCTAACGTCATTAAATGTGCACTCCGCACATTCCGCGGCGAGTGTGCCACCGCCGCAGCCGTCGTGCGCGCCGTTCGTCGGGGATTGCCCTGCATCCGTCGGGGCGGACGCCGACGCGGTCGCGCCGCCACGACCGAATTGCCGCAGCCGCCTTCCTATTTGCCGGTCGCGGGCCGTGAATCCTGCGGGCCGAAACGCCAGACTCCCACAAGCCGACGCGGGAACACCGCTTGCTCACGGTCGCCTGCCCTCAACCCACGGAGACAGAGGCGATCATGAACAGCGCGTCACCTTCCCCCGAATCCCGTCTGGCAACCCCGTTCATCGGCACGACCGCTGCATGCACGGCGCGTCCCGCCTGGCTGCATACCAAGCTGCTGTGGGCCCTCGTCGCGGCCCCGCTCGTCGCCTGCGGCGGCGGCGGAGGCGGCGACAACAGCGCGACAGCGAACGCGCCCGCACCCGTAGCCGCACCCGCACCCGCACCCGCACCCGCACCCGCACCGGCACCGGCACCTGCGCCCTCGCCCGCGCCGGCGCCCTCGCCGACACCCCCGCTGGCGGCGACCAAGATCACGCTCAACGGCCAGCAGCTCGGCAACTTCCAGTGGCCCGACGGCGACACGAGCAGCGGTGGCCAGGGGTCGCCGGTCGGAACGGTCGATTGCGCGACGAGCCAGGCCTATCACATCCACGCGCACCTCTCGATCTTCGTCAACGGCACGCAGCTGGCGGTGCCCTCGCACATCGGCATCGTCACGACACCTGCCTGCACCTACGACACGCACACCCACGACCGCTCGGGCGTGATCCACGTCGAGACGGATGCTGCGCCGGCGCAGCCGTTCACGCTCGGCGAAGTGTTCGCGGTGTGGGGCATGCCGCTCACCAACACGACCGTGGCCGACCAGACGGGCGCGCCGATCGTCGCCTACGTCAACGACAACGGGACCGTGCAGCAGTGGAGCGGCAACATCGCCGACATTCCGCTCGCGGCGCACCGCGAGGTCACGATCCAGATCGGCACCCCGCTCGCCGAGCTGCCGACCTACGACTGGTCGCTGATCGTGCCCTGAACCGCGCACCGGCGTCCACCATGAAGCACGCTCCACTGCACGCGCCGCTGCGCACGCGGCTCCTGTGGCTCGTCGTCGGCCTCTCGCTCGCCGCTTGCGGCGGCGGGGGCGACGGCAACGACGCCACCGCCAACGCGCCGGCAGCGGCGCCCACACCCGCTCCGTCTCCGGCACCCTCACCGGCACCGGCACCCTCACCGGCACCGGCACCGGCACCGGTCCCGCCGCTGGCCGCCACGGCGATCGTGCTGGCCGGCCAGACGCTCGGCACGGCGACCTGGACCGAACCGGGCGACACCGCCACGGGCGGCCAGGGCCAGCCGATCGACGGCGTGAGCTGCCTGACCGGCAACGCCTACCACGTGCACGCCCACCTGTCGATCTTCAAGGACGGCGTGCAGCTGGCGATCCCGTCGGCGGTCGGGCGCCCGAACACGTGCAACTACAACCTCCACACGCACGACTCGTCGGGCGTAATCCATATCGAGGCGGCGGCGCCGGCGACCTACACGCTCGGCCAGTTCTTCTCGGTCTGGGGGCGCGAGCTGACGGACTCCCAGGTGGCCGAATTCACCGGCGCGCCGATCGTCGTCTACCTCAACGACAACGGCGACCCGGCCGGGCCGCGGCTGTACAGCGGCGACATCCGGGCAATCGAGTTCGCGCCCAAGCGCGAGATCACGATCCAGATCGGAACCCCGCTCACCGAGCTGCAGACCTACGACTGGTCCAACGTCGGCCAGACGGACTGAAAGCCGCTCCAGGCACTCCGCACGTCGGTCCGCTTCCGCCGGCGTGCAACTTTGACGGCCCGGGCGGCCTCCAAGGCGGGCCCCGGTTTTATACTGGGCTCGCCTCTCCTCCCTCTCCCCCTCGACAGGAAGTACCGCCATGGGTGTCAAGCTGAAGGTGTCGGGCTGGATCGCGCTCGGCGCGGTCGCCGGCGCGCTGACCACGATGCAGCTGCAGGCGATCGCGCGCAATTCGCTCGCGCCGCTACCGCTCGAGGAACTGCAGCAGCTCGCCGCCGTGTTCGGGATGGTGAAGAGCGATTACGTCGAGCCGGTCGACGAGAAGAAGCTGATCACCGACGCGATCAGCGGCATGGTCTCGGGGCTCGACCCGCACAGCCAGTATTTCGACAAGAAGACGTTCAAGGAATTCCGCGAAGGCACGACCGGCAGGTTCGTCGGTGTCGGCATCGAGATCGGCATGGAGGACGGGCTGGTCAAGGTGGTCTCGCCGATCGAGGGCTCGCCCGCGTTCCGCGCCGGCATCAAGAGCGGCGACCTCATCACCAAGATCGACGACGCCGTGGTCAAGGGCATGACCATGGACCAGGCGGTCAAGAAGATGCGCGGCGAGCCCAACACCAAGGTGCTGCTGACGATCTTCCGCAAGAGCGAGAGCCGCAGCTTCCCGGTGTCGATCACGCGCGAGGAAATCCGCGTGCAGAGCGTGCGCGCCAAGATGATCGAGCCGGGCTACGCCTGGGTGCGCGTCAGCCAGTTCCAGGACCGCACGGTAGACGACTTCGCCCGCAAGGTCGAGGACCTGTACAAGCAGGACCCGAACCTCAAGGGCATCGTGCTCGACCTGCGCAACGACCCAGGCGGCCTGCTCGAGGGTGCGGTCGCGATCTCGTCGGCGTTCCTGCAGCCCGACTCGATCGTCGTCACCACCAACGGCCAGATCCCGGAGAGCAAGGCGACCTTCAAGGCCTCGCCCGACTCGTACCTGCGGCGCGGCGGCAGCGACCCGCTGAAGAAGCTGCCCGAGGCGCTGAAGACGGTGCCGCTGGTCGTGCTCGTCAACGAGGGCTCGGCGTCGGCCAGCGAGATCGTCGCCGGCGCATTGCAGGACCATCACCGCGGCGTGCTGATGGGCGCGCAGACCTTCGGCAAGGGCTCGGTGCAGACGGTGCGCCAGCTCTCGCCCGACACCGCGCTGAAGATCACCACCGCGCGCTACTACACGCCGAGCGGGCGCTCGATCCAGGCCAAGGGCATCGTGCCCGACGTCTGGCTCGACGAGACGGCCGAGGGCAACATGTTCGCCGCACTGCGGGTGCGCGAGGCCGATCTCGAGAAACACATCACCAGCGGCCAGGGCGCCGACATGAAGGACGAGGCGCGCGAGAAGGCGCGCGAGGAGGCGCGCCACAAGGCCGAGGAAGAACTGGCCAAGAAGAACGCTCCGCCCAAGCCGCTGCCCGAATTCGGCAGCGCGGATGACTTCCAGCTCGCGCAGGCGATCAACCGACTCAAGGGCAAGCCGGTGCTGGTCAGCAAGACGATGACCGAGCGCAAGGCCGAGACCGACAACCAGTAAGAGCGCAACGACGTCCCCGACCTCCGAGAAAGGCCCGCGCGAGCGGGCCTTTTCTCCGTCCACGGCATGAACGACGACCAGCTGCTGCGCTACTCGCGCCACATCCTGCTCGACGAGATCGGCATCGAGGGCCAGCAGCGCATCCTCGAGGGCCGCGCGCTGGTGATCGGCGCGGGCGGGCTCGGCTCGCCGGTCGCGCTGTTCCTCGGCACCGCCGGCGTCGGTCGCCTGACGCTGGTTGACCACGACAGCGTCGACCTGACCAACCTGCAGCGCCAGATCGCACACAACATGGACCGCGTCGGCCAACCGAAGGTCGACTCGGCCGCCGCGAGCGTGCACGCCATCAACCCGGAGGTGCGGGTGACGGCGCTGCGCGAGCGTGTCGACGCTGCACGCCTGGACGAACTGGTCGCCGCGCACGACGTGGTGGTCGACTGCAGCGACAACTTCGCCACCCGGCAGGCCGTCAACGCCGCCTGCGTGAAGCATGCGCGCCCGCTGGTGTCGGGCGCGGCAATCGGCTTCGACGGCCAGATCTCGGTTTACGACACGCGCACCGCTGATGCGCCGTGCTATGCCTGCGTGTTCCCGCCGGAAAGCACGTTCGAGGAGGTGCGCTGCTCGACCATGGGCGTGTTCGCACCGCTGGTCGGCATCATCGGCAGCATGCAGGCGGCCGAGGCGCTGAAGCTGCTCGCCGGCATCGGCAGCTCGCTGGCCGGGCGGCTGCAGATGCTGGACGCGCGCGCCATGGAGTGGAGCGAGGTGCGCCTGCCGAGGCAAGCGCAGTGCCCGGTGTGCCATGACCGCCGATGACGCGACGCGGGCGCGGAGGCGGCGTTAAGCTGCCGGCATGAAAACGCGCTCCGGCCCCCATCCGCTCACCGCCCGCAACTTTCCCAGCGCGCAGACCGAGGCGCAGGTCAAGCCGCCGCCCTCGCGCTACGACGGCCCGGAGAGCGCCTATCGGCTCGCCTTCACCGACGAGGAGTTCATCCTGCGCGAGGAGCTGCGCCCGGTGCGGATGCAGCTCGAACTGCTCAAGCCCGAGATGATCCAGCGCGAGCACGGCATCGAATCGACGATCCTCATGCTGGGCAGCGCGCGCATCCTGCCGCGCGAGGAGGCCGAGCGCCGCGTCGCGCTGGCCGAGGCGAGCGGAGACGCGCTGCAGCTCAAGCGCGCACGCTCGCTGCTCGCGATGTCGCGCTACTACGGCGAGGCGCGGCGGCTGGCGGCGATGATCGCCGAGCGCTCGCGCGCCTTCGAGACGCCGCTGCACGTCGTCACGGGCGGCGGCCCGGGCATCATGGAAGCCGGCAACCGCGGGGCGTTCGAGTCCGGCGGCAAGAGTATCGGCATGAACATCGTGCTGCCGCACGAGCAGGCGCCCAACCCGTACATCACGCCCGAGCTGTGCTTCCAGTTCCACTACTTCGGGCTGCGCAAGATGCACCTGCTGATGCGCTCGATCGCGCTGGTGTGCTTTCCCGGCGGCTTCGGCACGCTCGACGAGATGTTCGAGGTACTGACGCTGATCCAGACCGGCAAGTGCCGTCGCCGCCCCGTGCTGCTGTTCGGCCGCGACTTCTGGAGCCGGCTGATCGACTTCGACCTGCTGGTCGAGACCGGCATGATCAACCCCGGCGACACCGAGCTGTTCCGCTTCGTCGAGACCGCCGAGGAGGCCTGGGCCGCGCTCGATGCCGAGTACGGCCTCGACACGCTGCCGTTCAACGGCGTCGCCGGCGATGCCTGACCGCGGGCCGCATCGACCTACACTCACGCTCGCTCGGGCCTCGATCAGCCGCGCCGGCCGGCGGCAGCACACGATGGGGAGATCGACATGAGCGTCCAGCGCGGACTGTGGGTCGTCGCGGTCGCGGTCGCGGCCGTCGCCTGCGTCGGGGCGGCGCGCGCCGCGCCCGCCTACCTGACCGAGGACCTGTCGACCGACTACCTGATGGACAACGCGACGGCCCGGCGCCTGTGGCTGGAGAACGTGCCCGAGCGCATGCGCAGGCTCTATCCGCCGCGCAAGTGGGGCTTTGCCAGCGAGGTGGAAGGGGGCTTCAACGACGCCAAGACCTGCGTCGTGACGGCGCGCGCCATGATCCTTCCGGTGAGCACGACGGGCAAGCACCTGGTGTACGTTCCGGCCAAGATGGCGGGCACCTTCGACGCGCTGCCCGGCGCGACGCTCGAGCAGTGCAAGGACCTGTCGCAGCGCAAGCTGCGCGAGGCGATCCAGGCGGTGGTGTTCGCCGTCTCGCCGCGCTGAAGGGCCGGCCGGGGCGATGTTCATGCCGCCGCGCGCCGTGTCGCTCATCGGCGCACCGACCGATGTCGGCGCGGGTGTGCGCGGCGCGGCGATGGGCCCGGAAGCGCTGCGCGTCGCCGACATCGGGCCGATCCTCGAGGGCCTCGGGCTCGAGGTCGTCGATCGCGGCAACCTCGCCGGCCCGCCCAATCCGTGGCAGGCGCCGGTCGACGGCTACCGCCACCTCGGCGCCGTCGTCGCCTGGAACCGCCTGGTGCACGATGCCGTGCACGCCGAGCTGGCACTCGGCCGGCTGCCGGTCCTGCTAGGCGGCGACCACTGCCTGGGCATCGGCTCGATCAGCGCGGTCGCGCGGCACTGCCGCGAGGCCGGCCGCAAGCTGCGGGTGCTCTGGCTCGACGCGCACGCCGACTTCAACACCAACCAGCTCACGCCGAGCGGCAACGTGCATGGCATGCCGGTGGCCTGCCTGTGCGGCGAGGGGCCGAGGGAGCTGACCGAGATCGGCGGCAAGGTGCCGGCGATCAGCCCGAAGTGGGTGCGGCAGATCGGCATCCGCAGCGTCGACGCCGGCGAGAAGCGGCTGGTGCACGAACGCGGGCTCGAGGTGTTCGACATGCGCTACATCGACGAGATGGGCATGCGCCACACGATGGAGCTGGCGCTGGCGACGATGGACTCGAACACGCACCTTCACGTGAGCTTCGACGTCGACTTCCTCGACGCCGACATCGCGCCGGGGGTCGGCACCACCGTCAAGGGCGGGCCGACCTACCGCGAGGCGCAGCTGTGCATGGAGATGATCGCCGACACCGGACGGCTGGCCTCGCTCGACGTGATGGAGCTGAACCCGGCGCTCGACGTGCGCAACGCCACGGCCGAGCTGGCTGTCGACCTGATCGAGTCGCTGTTCGGCAAGAGCACGCTGATGCGCCGCTGAAGCGCGCCGGCGCGTCGTTTGAGTTAGCTCAAACGATCGGCTCACGAATCGGTTGCAAACGAGAATGGTTCGCATTACAGTCCGAACCATCGCAACCCGCCCTGTCGACGCCGTGATGACCCGTCGCCCGTTCGCCGCCGCGTTCGCCGCTGCCGCCCTCGCCGCCGCCTTCGGCCTGGCCCACGCCGCCGAACCCGAGGTCACGCTGGTGATCAAGGACCATCGCTTCGAGCCGGCCGAGCTGAAGGTCGCCGCCGGCCAGCGTATCAAGCTGGTGGTGCACAACCAGGACGGCACGCCCGAGGAGTTCGAGAGCCACGAGCTGAACCGCGAGAAGGTGATCCCCGGCGGCGCCAGGGCGACGATCTTCATCGGCCCGCTCAAGCCGGGTCGCTACCCGTTCTTCGGCGAGTACCACGAGGCGACCGCCAAGGGCAGCGTCGTCGTCGAGTAGGTCGCGCCTGCCGCCATGTTCACCGCTGCACTGATCGTCTTTCGCGAGTCGCTCGAGGCTGCGCTGTTCGTCGGCATCGTCGCCGCGGCGACGCGCGGCCTGCTCGGCCGCAACCGCTGGCTGGCCGGGGGAGTGGGCGCCGGGGTGCTCGGCGCCGTCGCCCTGGCGCTGATGGCCGAGCGCATCACGGCCTGGTCGGACGGCATCGGCCAGGACCTCGTCAACATCGCCGTGCTCTCGCTCGCGCTCACGATGCTGGTCTGGCACTGCGTGTGGGTCTCGGCGCACGCCAAGGAAATGGTCGCTCACGCGCGCCGACTCGGCGCCTCGGTCGCCGACGGCAACCTCACGCCGTGGGCGCTCGTGGTCGCGGTCGCGCTGGCGGTGCTGCGCGAAGGCGCCGAGACGGTGCTGTTCGTCGGCGGCTCGCTGCGCGGCACGACGGGCACCTCCGTCGCGTCGGTGCTGGCGGCCAGCGTGGTCGGCCTGGGCCTCGGCGTGGCAGTGGGCGCGCTGCTGTACGCCGGACTGTCACGCATCCCGGCCAAGCGGCTGTTCGACGCCACCAACCTGCTGATCGCGCTGCTCGCCGGCTCGATCGCCAGCCAGCTCGCACGCTCGCTCGCCCAGGCCGGGCTGATCGACGCCTGGACCACGCCGCTGTGGGACACCTCGCGCGCGCTCGCGCCGGACTCGGCGCTGGGCACGCTGCTGCATGCGCTGGTCGGCTACGACGCCCGGCCGTCGGGGCTGCAGCTCGCCTCCTACGTCGGCGTGCTGGCGCTGATCTACCTCGGCATGCGTGCCATGCGCCGCGGCCCGGCGGCCGTCGCCGCCAGCGGCTGATCGACGGCCGCTCCCTTTTCCCCACTTCCAGAAAGAACAACCATGCGCACCGCCTTGCGGGCGGGGGCGACGGCCGCCCTCGCCCTCCTCACCTGCCTTCCTGCCCTCGCCGGCCCGGCCGACTACGTCTTCACGCCCACCGTCGAGGAGGGCGAGCGCGAGATCGACTTCAAGGCCGGCGCCGCCCGGCTGCGCGACGACGCGGGCAGCGAGAGCGCGAGCTCGCTCGGCCTCGGCTGGGGCGCGACGAGCTGGTGGTTCACCGAGTTCTACGCCAAATGGCATCGCGAGCCCGGCGAGGCGCACGGCTTCGACGCCTGGGAGTGGGAAAACAAGTTCCAGCTCACCGAGACCGGCCGCTGGCCGGTCGACCTCGGCCTGATCCTCGAGATCGAGCGGCCCAAGGAGCGCAGCGAAGGCTACGAGTTCAGGTGGGGCCCGCTGCTGCAGGCCGAGTTCGGTCCGTCGGTGCAGGCCAACTTCAACCTGCTGCTCGAGAAGCACGTGCGCACCACCGAGCCCTCGGCCACCGAGCTGGGCTACCAGTGGCAGCTCAAGTACCGCTGGCGGCCCGCGCTCGAATGGGGCGCGCAAGGCTTCGGCGAGGTCGGCCCGTGGCGCGACTGGGCGCCGTCGTCCGAACAGGCGCACATCGCCGGCCCGGCGCTGTTCGGCCGGGTGCGCGTCGGCGAACGTCAGTTCGTCAGGTACAACGCCGCGTTGCTGTTCGGCCTGAACGACGCCGCGCCTCGCCACACCGTGCGCCTGCAGGCCGAGTACGAGTTCTAGCCGTTCGCCGTCGACGCGGGTCTGCCCGCCATCGGGCCGGCCGCGGCTGCGCCGGCTGAGAAATGTCAAGGCCGGGGCGATGCGCGGTGCGAAGAATCCTTCATGGACGTGCTGCACAAGCCGGTGCCGGCGCGGCGCCCCAACCTGCCGGCCGACGCCGCAGCCTGGCGCGACTTCGACTGGGCCGCCGAGCGCCGTGCCCTGCTCGGCCCGGACGGCGGACTCAACATGGCGCAGGTCGCGGTCGACCGCCACGCGGCCGGCGAGGCGCGACGCAAGCTCGCGCTGCGCTGGCTCGGCAAGGGCGGCGCGACGCGCGACCTGAGTTACGCCGAGCTCGCGACCGAGACGAGCCGCTTCGCCAACGTGCTCGCATCGCTCGGCCTGCGCGCGGGCGACCACGTGTTCGTGCTCACCGGCCGGCTGCCCGAGCTGCCGATCGCGCTGCTGGGCGCACTCAAGCACCGCTGCGTGGTGACGCCGCTGTTCTCGGCCTTCGGGCCCGAGCCGATCGCCACGCGCCTGACGCTCGGCGCGGGCCGGCTGCTGGTGACGACGAGCACGCTGTACCGCCGCAAGGTCGCGCCGATGCGCGCCACGCTCGCCAGCCTCGAGCACGTCCTGCTGCTGCGCGACGACGACGCGCCGCTGCCGGACGGCACCCGCGACCTGCGCGCGCTGCTCGACGCTGCCGGCCCGGACTACGCGGTCGCACGCACCGATCCCGAGACGCCGGCGCTGCTGCACTTCACCAGCGGCACGACCGGCAAGCCCAAGGGCGCGCTGCACGTGCACGAGGCGATCGTCGCGCATGTCGCCACCGCGCGCTTCGCGCTCGACCTGCAGGCCGACGACGTCTACTGGTGCACCGCCGACCCGGGCTGGGTCACTGGCACCTCGTACGGCATCCTCGCGCCGCTGGCGCTCGGCGTGACGATGGTGGTCGACGAGGCCGAGTTCGACGCCGAACGCTGGTACGGCATCCTGCAGCGCGAGCGGGTCAGCGTCTGGTACACGGCGCCGACGGCGGTGCGCATGATGATGCGCGGCGGCGCCGCCGCGGCGCGCGCGCACGCCTGCCCGGCGCTGCGCTTCATCGCCAGCGTCGGCGAGCCGCTCAACCCGCAGGCAGTGCGCTGGGGGCTCGACGCCTTCGACCTGCCGATCCACGACAACTGGTGGCAGACCGAGACCGGCGGCATCATGATCGCCAACGTCCAGTCGGTCGACATCCGCCCCGGCTCGATGGGCCGCCCGCTGCCCGGCATCCGGGCGGCCGTCGTGCAGCGCCAGCCCGACGGCAGCGTCGAGGAGGCCGGCGCGGACGTCGAGGGCGAGCTCGCGCTCGAGCGCGGCTGGCCGTCGATGTTCCGCGCCTATCTCAACGACGACGCGCGCTACGCCAAGTGCTTCGCGGGCGACTGGTACCTCACCGGCGACCTGGCGCGGCGCGACGCCGACGGCTACTACTGGTTCGTCGGCCGCGCCGACGACATGATCAAGTCCTCGGGCCACCTGATCGGGCCGTTCGAGGTCGAGTCGGCGCTGATGGAGCACCCCGCAGTGCACGAGGCCGGCGTGATCGGCAAGCCCGACCCGACCATCGGCGAGATCGTCAAGGCGTTCGTCGCGCTCAAGCCCGGCGTCGAGCCGACCGAGGCGCTGCGCCGCGAACTGCTCGGCTTCGCGCGCACGCGGCTCGGCGCCGCGGTAGCGCCCAAGGAGATCGCCTTCGCCACCCAACTGCCGAAGACGCGCAGCGGCAAGATCATGCGGCGGCTGCTGAAGGCGCGCGAACTCGGCCTGCCCGAGGGCGACACCTCGACCCTGGAGTCGACGTGAGCGGAAGGCTTGCACGCGACGAGGCGCGCGCCCTGCTGTGGCAGATGCTGCGCATCCGCCGCTTCGAGGAAGCCTGCGCGCAGCGCTACGGCGAAGGCAAGATCCGCGGCTTCCTGCACCTGTACATCGGCGAGGAGGCGATTGCCGCCGGCGCGCTGCCCGAGCTGCGCGCCGACGACAGCGTGCTCGCCACCTACCGCGAGCACGGCCACGCGCTGGCGCGCGGCGTGCCGATGAACGCGCTGATGGCCGAGATGTACGGCCGGCGCGAGGGCTGCAGCCGCGGGCGCGGCGGCTCGATGCACCTGTTCGACGCGTCGCGCCGCTTCTTCGGCGGCAATGCCATCGTCGCCGGCGCGCTGCCGCTGGCCGCCGGCTTCGCGCTGGCCGAGCAGCTGCGCGCCAGCGACCGCATCGCCGCCTGCTTCTTCGGCGAGGGCGCGGTCGCCGAGGGCGAGTTCCACGAGAGCGCCAACCTCGCGGCACTGTGGCGGCTGCCGCTGCTGCTGCTGTGCGAGAACAACCGCTATGCCATGGGCACGGCGATCGAGCGCTCCGAATCGACCACCGACCTGTGCGGGAAGGCGCGCAGCTACCGCATGGACGCGGTGGCGGTCGACGGCATGAACGTCGTCGCCGTGCGCGACGCGGTGCGCGCGGCCGCGGCGCGCGTGCGTGCCGGCGCGGGCCCGAGCTTCGTCGAGTTGCGCACCTACCGCTTCCGCGCGCACTCGATGTTCGACCCCGAGCTGTATCGCTCGAAGGCCGAGGTCGAGCAGTGGAGGCGCCACGATCCGATCGCCGCCTTCGAGCGCCACGCCGAGAGCCTGGGCCTCGGGCTCGACGTGGCGGCGATCGAGCGCGAGGTCGACGCCGAGATCGCCGCCGCGGTCGCCTTCGCCGAGGCCGGCACGCTCGAGCCGGTCGAGGACCTGACGCGCGACGTGACGGCCGGGAGCACGACATGAGCAGGATCCTGGTCGTCTGGTTCTCGCGCACCGGCATCACGCGCGGCGTGGCCGAGCGGCTGGTGCGCTCGCTCGGCGCGCAGGCGTGTCCGCTCACCGAGCGACGCTCCAGGCTCGGCCCGATCGGCTACCTGCGCTCGGTGTGGGAGGCGTCGACCGGCCGCGACGCGTCGATCGAGCCGATCGCCTGCGACCCGCGCGCGGCCGATCTCGTCGTCATCGGCACGCCGATCTGGGGCTGGCACCTGTCGTCGCCGGTGCGCGCCTTCGTGCGCGGCCACGCCAGCGAGATCCGCCGCGCCGCGTTCTTCTGCACCATGGGTGGCGCGGGCGACGCGCAGGCCTTCGGCGAGCTCGAACGCCTGCTCGGCCGCGCGCCGGTGGCGACGCTGGCGCTGGCCGACCGCGAGATCGACCGCCCCGCCGGCGCAGCCCGCATCGACGCCTTCGTCGCCGCGCTGAAGCAGGCCCAGCCATGAAGGTGCTGACGGTCTACGCGCATCACAACCCGCGCTCGTTCTGCCATGCGGTGCTCGAGCGCTTCGACGCCGGCCTGCGCGAGGCCGGCCACGCCAACGAGATCGTCGACCTGCACGCGATCGGCTTCGACCCGGTGCTGCGTGACCGCGACGCGCCCAACTGGATCGACGACAGCGTGCCCGACGACGTGCTCGCGCACATGGACCTGCCGCGCGCTCTGCTCGGGCGCGCGCGTGGGCCGCTGCAGCGGCTGCTGTTGAAGCGCTGGATCGGCGGCCTCGATGCGCGCGGCGTCATCCGCAAAATGCGCGCGCAAGGCGGCCCGCGCGATGTCGCCGAGCAGCAGCGCAAGGTGGCCGAGTCGAATGCACTGGCGTTCATCGCACCGCTGTACTTCGTCGGCTTCCCGGCCATCCTCAAGGGCTGGATCGAGCGCGTGTTCACGCTCGGCTTCGCCTTCGGCCTGACGCCCGAGGCCTGGCGCGGCGACATGGACGGCCGCCGGCCGCTGCTCCAGCATCGCAAGGCGCTGGTCATCAACACCACGATCTTCGACGAGCGCTCGTATGCCGCCTCGGGCCTGGGCGACGCGATGACGCGGCTGATCGACGACTTCGCGCTGCGCTACCCCGGCATCCGCGAGGTGCGGCACGAGTACTTCCACGCGGTGCACGGCGCCGACGCGCCGACGCTTGCTCGCTACCTCGAACGCGCCCGCACCCTCGGCCGCGACTTCGCCCTGGCGGCGCCATGACCCGATGAAGCCCGCCTACTTCGACCTCAGCGTGCGTGACCCGGCCGCGGCGCGCCGCTTCTTCGAGACCGTGCTGGGCTGGCGCTTCGAGCGGTTCCCGGGCATGCCGTACGCGTACTGGCGCATCCAGGCCGGTCCACCCGGCGAGCCGGGCATCGACGGCGGCATGGGCGCGCTGGTCGATGCGCCCGCCGCCGGCGGGCGGCCGCTTTCGCAACTGACGGTACCGGTGACCGACCTCGATGCCGCGCTGGCGCGGGTGCGCGCGGCCGGCGGGAGCATCGTCGAGCCGCGCCTGCCCATTCCCGGCGTCGGCTGGTACGCGACCTGTGCCGAGCCGGGCGGCCTGGCCTTCGGCCTCATCGAGGCCGACGCGAGCGCGGGGCCGAGCGGGCCATGAGCATGCGCACGACCTACCGTGACGCCCTGCGCCAGGGGCTGCGCGCCGCGCTGCTGGCCGACACGCGCGTGTTCCTGATGGGCGAGGACGTCGGCCGCTACGGCGGCACTTACGCGGTGAGCAAGGGCCTGCTGGAGGAATTCGGCGAGGTGCGGGTGCGCGACACGCCGCTGTCGGAGTCGGCCTTCGTCGGCTGCGGCATCGGCGCGGCGATGAACGGCATGAAGCCGATCGTCGAGGTCATGACGGTCAACTTCAGCCTGCTCGCGCTCGACCAGATCGTCAACAACGCGGCGACGCTGCGCCACATGTCGGGCGGTCAGGTGAGCGCGCCGGTGGTGATCCGCATGACGACCGGCGCCGGCCGCCAGCTCGCGGCGCAGCACTCGCACAGCCTCGAGGTCTGGTACGCCCACGTGCCCGGGCTGCGCGTGCTCGCGCCGGCCACGCTCGAGGACGCGCGGGGCATGCTGCTCGCCGCGCTGGCCTGCGACGACCCGGTGATCGTGTTCGAGCACGCGCTGCTGCTCAACGCCGAGGGCGAGCTCGACGGCGAGGCCGCGCCGGTCGACATCGCGCACGCCGCGCTGCGCCGCTCCGGCCGGGATGTGACGCTCGTCACCTACGGCGGCTCGCTGCCGCGCTGCCTGGCCGCGGCCGAGCAGCTCGCCGCCGAAGGCATCGACGCCGAGGTGCTCGACCTGCGCGTGCTGCGCCCGCTCGACGTGCAGGCGATCGCCGACAGCGTGCGCCGGACGCGCCGCGCCGTCGTCGTCGACGAAGGCTGGAAGACGTGCAGCCTGGCTGCCGAGATCATGGCGCTGGTCGTCGAGCACGCCTTCTACGACCTCGACGCGCCGCCCGCGCGCGTGTGCAGCGCCGAGGTGCCGATCCCGTACGCGAAGCACCTCGAGGACGCGGCGCTGCCGGGCGTGCCGCGCATCGTCGCAGCGGCGCGCGACCTGGTGAGGCCGGCGCGATGATCGAGCTGCACATGCCCTCGTTCGGCGCCGACATGGAGGACGCCGTCTTCGTGCAGTGGCACGTGGAGCCGGGCCAGGCCGTGCAGCGCGGCGACATCGCCTGCACGGTGGAGACGCAGAAGGGCGCGATCGACGTCGACGTCTGGCAGGGCGGCACGATGGCGCGCCTGCTCGCCGAGCCGGGCCAGCGCATCCCGGTCGGGCAGACGCTGGCGCTGCTCGCGGGCGACGGCGAGGACTGGCAGGCGGTGGCGACGGCGCCCGTCCCCGCCGCGCCGG
>JBLMVT010000108.1:0-4282 GCA_050256835.1 Betaproteobacteria bacterium
GCGCGGTGGCGTCGCCGTCGACGGCACGCTGGCCGATGCCTTGCATGTCAACCTGGAGAGCCGGCTCGCGCAGCGCGTGCTGCTCGAGGTCGGGCACGGCCGCTACCGCGACGAGCACGACCTGTACGCGCTGGCGCGCCGCGTCGACTGGCCGCGCTGGATCACGCCGCAGCAGACGCTGAAGGTCGACGTGACCGCACAGCGCTCGCCGCTCACGAGCCTGAACTTCGCGGCGCTGCGCATCAAGGACGCGCTGTGCGACGCGCTGCGCGAGGCGAGCGGCGCGCGGCCGAGCGTCGACACGCGCCAGCCCGACCTGCCGCTGGCGTTGCACCTGGACGCCGAGCTGGCGACGCTGTACGTCGACACCTCGGGCGCGCCGCTGTTCAAGCGCGGCTGGCGCGAGGACCAGGGCGATGCGCCGCTGAAGGAGACGCTGGCCGCCGCCCTGCTCGCCGCGGCCGGCTGGCACGGCACGCCCGCCGCCGGCGGCGCGCTGCACGATCCTTGCTGCGGCTCGGGAACGATCGCGATCGAGGCGGCGCAGATCGCCTGCGGCATCGCGCCGGGCGCACGCCGGCATTTTGCCTTCGAGCGCCTGGCGCCGTTCGCGACGCCGGCGCTGCGCGAAGCTTGGCGGCGGATGAAGGAAGAGGCCGCGCAGCGCGTCCACCCGAGTGCGGTGCCGATCCACGCCAGTGACGTGTCGTTTCGCATGGTCGACTTCGCGCGCCGCAACGCCGCGCGCGCGGGCGTCGCGGATGCCATCGAGTTCCACGGCGGCGACGCGCTCGAGCGGCCGGCGCCCACCCTCGACGCCGACCTGCCCGGCACGCTGATCGTCAACCCGCCCTACGGCGAGCGCATCGACCCGAAGGGCGCGCGCGGCGGGCAGCGCGAGGCGCCGCAGGACTTCTTCCCGCGTCTGGCCGCGCACTGGAAGCACGCCTACACCGCGCATCCGGCGGGCTGGACCGCCTGGGTGCTGAGCCCCGACCCGAAGCTGCCGTCGCGCATGCGGCTCAAGGAGTCGCGCCGCGTGCCGCTGTGGAACGGGCCGATCGAGTGCCGGCTGTTTCGCTTCGAGCTGGTGGCCGGATCGATGCGCGACGCCGGCTGAGCGGCGCCGCCACCCGCAATCACCTTCCGGCCCACTGCAGCGCGATCGCGGCCAGCGCCGCCAGCGGCGCGGTGTCGGCGCGCAGCGTGCGTGCCCCGAGGCTCACGGCAAGTGCGCCGGCGGCGAGTGCCAGCCGTTCCTCCTGATCGGTCAGGCCGCCTTCCGGTCCGCTAAGCAGCCGGACGCGGCGCCCGTCGGCGATCCGGGCCCCGGCGGCCTCGGGCCAGGGCACTGCCGTCGGCCGCAGGCTGAGCACGAACTGCGTGTCGCTGGCGCTCGGGTCGGCGAACGCCTGCGCCCAGCTGCGCACCGGGTGCACCTGCGGCACGCGCGTGCGCCCGCTCTGTTCGGCCGCGGCGACCGCCACCGCCTGCCAGTGCGCACGCCGGCGCTGGGCGCGCTCGGGATCCGGGCGCAGCACCGAGCGCGCACAGACCAGCGGCTCGATCGCCGCCGCACCGAGCTCGGTGGCCTTCTCGACGAGCGCGTCCATGCGCTCGTTGGCGGGCATGCCCAGCGCGAGCACGACGGCCAGCGGCAGTTCTCGTTCGACCTCGTGGCGCTGCCGCAGGCGCGCCTGCACCTCGCTGCGGCCCATGCGCAGCACCTCGGCATCCCATTCACCGCCGCGGCCGTCGAACAGCGTGACGGCATCGCCCGGCTGCAGGCGCAGCACCTGCGCATGGCGCGCCGCACCGGCAGGCAACCCGAGGGTCACACCGGCGTGCAGCGGTGCGTCGACGAAAAAGCGCGGCGGCATGCGGCGCAGTGTGCCGCGGCGCGCGCGGGCTGGCGGCTCAGGCCGCCATGCCGAGCGCCAGGCGCATCTGCCGCGCCGCGCTGTCGCCTTGCGCGTCGCGCACCATCTCGACGAAGCGCACGGCGAGCGCCTGCAGTTCGGGCAGCCCCGAGCACTTCTCGACCTGCAGGATCATCTTGAAGCCCTTGATCAGCCCCAGCCGGTCGCGCGCCTGGCTGGTCAGCAGCCCGTAGAGCTGGTCGTAGCTGAGCGTCGCGATGGCCTGCTGAAGCGTGGCGGCGCCGCGCACGCCGCGCGCCGCGTCGGCCTGCGCCGGCTCGATCAGCCCTTCGGCGAGCAGGCGTTTGAGATCCTCGGCGGTCGCACCGTGGATCAGCTGCGTCCAGTCGGAAGCCGGTCGCGTCCCGTCGATGATCAGGAGCAGGTTGCGCGCCGAGCGCGGCAGCTTGTGGGTGGTCGACTTGATCTCGGCGCGTCCGGCCTCGGTCTTGGCATAGCGTTGGGTCATCGCGATCGCTTTCGTCACTGCAACGAGATGCAAGCCTAGAAGACGGCGCCGCGATCGGGGCGTGAATTTTGCCGCGGCAGGGGCGGCGGCGAGCCTGCCCGGCCCGCGGCTTCAGGCGCCGCGCAGTTCGCGCCGCAGGATCTTGCCGACGGTGGTCTTCGGCAGCTCGTTGCGGAACTCCACCACCTTCGGCCGCTTGTAGCCCGTCAGGTTGGCCTCGCAATAGGCGCGCACGTCGGCTTCGGTGACGGCCGGGTTCGAGCGCACGATGACCAGCTTGACCGCCTCACCGGCCTTCTCGTCGGGCACGCCGATCGCCGCGCATTCGAGCACGCCGGGCATCTGCGTGACGACGTCCTCGACCTCGTTCGGGTAGACGTTGAAGCCGCTGACCAAGATCATGTCCTTCTTGCGGTCGACGATGCGGAAGTAGCCGCGCTCGTCGACGGTGCCGATGTCGCCGGTGCGGAAGAAGCCGTCGGGCGTCATCACCTTGGCCGTCTCGTCGGGGCGCTGCCAGTAGCCGGCCATCACCTGCGGCCCGCGGGCGGCGATTTCGCCCGGCGTGCCGGGAGCCACCTCGCGGCCCTCGTCATCGAGCAGCGTCAGCTCGGTGTTGGGCAGGGGCAGGCCGATGTTGCCGCTGTAGGCCTCGCTGTCGACCGGGTTGCAGGTCAGCGAGGGCGAGGTCTCCGACAGGCCGTAGCCCTCGCAGATCGGGCAGCCGGTCTTCTCGAGCCACAGCTTGGCGGTCGCCTGCTGCACCGCCATGCCGCCGCCGACGCTGATCTTCAGGTGGCTCCAGTCGACCTTGCCGAAGTCGGGGTGGTGCGCGATCGCGTTGAACAGCGTGTTCACCGCCGGGAAGCTGTGGAAGCGGTAGGGCGCCAGCTCCTTGAGCATGCCCGGGATGTCGCGCGGGTTGGCGATCAGGATGTTGCAGCCGCCCATCCGCATGCCGAGCATCATGTTCGTGTTGAAGCCGAAGATGTGATACAGCGGCAGCGCGCAGATGGTGACGATCTGCTCGCCCGGCGGGATCTTCTTCAGCGCCGGCTGGTACCACGCCTCCGACTGCAGCACGTTGGCGACCAGGTTGCGATGCAGCAGCACCGCGCCCTTGCTGACGCCGGTCGTGCCGCCGGTGTACTGCAGCACCGCGATGTCGTCGGGCCCGACCTGCGGGGCGCGCCAGGTCAGATCGCGGCCGCGCCGCAGGGCGTCGCCGAAGCGCACCGCGTCGGGCAGGTCGAACGCCGGCACCAGCTTCTTCACCTTGCGCACGACGTGGTTGACGATCAGCCGCTTGGGGAAGCGAAGCATGTCGCCGAACGCGGCCAGCACGACGTGGCGCGTCGGCACGTTCATGCGCACCTGCTGCAGCACGTGCGCGAAATTCTCGAGAATGACGATGGCCCTGGCGCCCGAATCCTTGAGCTGGTGCTCGAGCTCGCGCGGCGTGTACAGCGGGTTGACGTTGACGGCCACCAGGCCGGCGCGCAGGATGCCCGCCACCGCGACAGGGTACTGCGGCACGTTGGGCAGCATGATGGCGACGCGGTCGCCCTTCTCGAGCCCGAGCCCCTGCAGGTACGCGGCGAAGGCGCGCGACAGGTCGTCGACCTCGCCGAACGGGGTCGAGCGGCCCATGAACTTGTAGGCCGCGAGGTCGCGGTACTTGGCGAAGCTCTCCTCGATCAGTTCGACCAGCGACCGGTAGCGCGCGACGTCGATCTCCGCGGGCACGCCGGCGGGGTACTGCTTGAGCCAAGTCTTTTGCAAGCCCGATCCCGCCGGCCGGCGATTCTGGCGCACGACTGACGTGCGGGCATCAGGGGATTCGATAGCGGCTTGTCGCGACTCAACGCCGTGCCGTCGAACGGCACGACCGCTC
>JBLMVT010000109.1:0-4078 GCA_050256835.1 Betaproteobacteria bacterium
CCGTCGCCGCGGGCTTCCTCGTGGTCGGCGCTGCGGTGCTGGTGCTGCGCCCGCCGGCGCCGCCGGCGCCGGTGCTGGCATCGGCGGCCGCGCCCCAGCCTGCGGCCGGAGCGTCGGTCGCCGGCGCCCAGGAGGCGCTCGCGGAGGCGCCGGTCACCTTTGTCAGCGGGCAGATGATCCGCGACGCGCGCCTCGAGCAGTACCTGGCGGCGCACAAGCAGTACGGCGGCAGCGCGGCACTGGGCGTGCCGTCGGGCTTCCTGCGCAGCGCGACGGTCGAAGTCCCGTTGCGCTGATTCATGCCGCGCCTCGTTCGACCGCTTTCCGTGCTTGCCGTGGCCGGCGCCTGCGCGCTCGGCCTCGCCCGGACGGTGGCGGCCGACGACGCGCCGGGCAAGGGCACGCTCGACCGCGGCGAGGTGCGCGCCTGGCTCATGCGCATCCACGAGGCGGCCGAGCGGCGCAACTTCCAGGGCACCTTCGTGGTCAGCAGCGGCGGCTCGATGTCGAGCGCGCGCATCGCCCACTACTGCGACGGGCGCGACCAGTTCGAGCGCGTCGAGTCGATGGACGGCCAGCTGCGTCGCGTGCTGCGCCACAACGACGTCGTCTACACGCTGTGGCCGCAGCGGCACGTCGCGCTGGTCGAGCAGCGCGACCTGACCAGTTCGTTCCCCGCCCTGCTGCAAGGCAGCGAGGATCGTGTTGCCGACGCCTACGAGATCCGTCCTCTCGGCAGCGAACGCGTCGCCGGGTACGAGGCGAACGTCCTGCAGGTGCGGCCGCGCGACGCCCTGCGCTTCGGCTACAAGCTGTGGGCCGAGCAGGCGAGCGGGCTGCTGCTTCGGTCTGAGGTGCTGGGCGAGCACGGCGAGGTGCTCGAATCGTCGGCGTTCTCGGACGTGACGATCGGCGTGCGCCCGCAGACGCAGGCGGTGCTGCAGCCGATGAGCCGGCTCGACGGCTACCGCGTGCTGCAACCCAGCTTCACGCCGACTCGCCTGGAGGCCGAAGGCTTCAGCCTGCAGCCGCCGGTCAGCGGCTTCACGCAGGTCAGCTGCGTCAAGCGTCCGCTGGACGAGACGGCCGATCCGGCGGCGACGCCGCGCGTCGTGCAGGCGATCTATTCCGACGGGCTGACCTACGTCTCGGTATTCATCGAGCCGTTCGACCCGAAGCGCCACCTGCGGCCGATGCAGACCTCCAGCGGCGCGACCCAGACGCTGATGCGCCGGCTCGGCGACTCCTGGGTCACGGTGGTCGGCGACGTGCCGATCGTCACCCTGCGCCTGTTTGCCGGGGCGCTGGAAGCGAAGAAATAGAGCGGCCCGGCCGGCGCCGCTTGCGGCCGGCCGGCGCATCATCAATCATCGGCCGCGGGCCGACGACGAACGAGGGGAACATGTCGACATCGATGACGGTGGCCGCGCAGAGGCGCTGGCCGCCAAGGGGCTGGCTGGCTGCGCTCGGCGCGGCAGCGGCGTTCGTCCTGGGCACCGGTTTGCCCGCCGCCCCGGCGGCGGCGCAGTCACGCGTCGAACTGCCCGACTTCCCGGACCTGGTCGAGCGCGTCGGCCCGTCGGTGGTGAACATCCGCACCACCGAGCGCCGCGCCGCGCGCGGCGGGGCGCCGCCCGAAATGAGCGAGGAACTGCAGGAGTTCTTCCGCCGCTTCGGCATCCCGATGCCCGGTCAGCGTCCGCCCGATGGCCGCCCGCCGGGCCCGGGCGGCGACGAGCCGCAGCAGCGCGGCGTCGGCTCGGGCTTCATCCTCAGCCCCGACGGCTACGTGATGACCAACGCGCACGTCGTCGACGGCTCGGACGAGGTCTTCGTGACCTTGACCGACAAGCGCGAGTTCAAGGCGAAGATCATCGGCGTCGACAAGCGCACCGACGTGGCGGTGGTGAAGATCGAGGCGGCCGGGCTGCCGGCCGTGAAGATCGGCGACGTGAGCCGGCTGCGCGTCGGCGAGTGGGTGATGGCGATCGGCTCGCCGTTCGGCCTGGAGAACACGGTGACGGCCGGCATCGTCAGCGCCAAGGCGCGCGACACCGGCGACTACCTGCCGTTCATCCAGACCGACGTGGCGATCAACCCCGGCAACTCGGGCGGCCCGCTGATCAACCTGCGCGGCGAGGTGGTCGGCATCAACTCGCAGATCTACTCGCGCAGCGGCGGCTTCATGGGCATCTCGTTCGCGATCCCGATCGACGAGGCGACGCGCGTGGCCGAGCAGCTGCGCACCAGCGGCCGCGTCATCCGCGGTCGCATCGGCGTGCAGATCGACCAGGTGACCAAGGAGGTGGCCGAATCGATCGGGCTGGGCAAGGCGCGCGGCGCGCTGGTGCGCAGCGTCGAACCGGCCGGGCCGGCCGACAAGGCCGGCGTCGAGGCCGGCGACATCATCACGCGGGTCGACGACAAGACGGTCGAGAAGGCGGGGGACCTGCCGCGGCTGATCGGATCGATCAAGCCCGGCACGCGGATCAACACGCAGGTGTTCCGCCGCGGCAGCTTCCGCGACATCGGCATCACCGTCGTCGAGTTCGACCCGCCGGCGCCGCGTCGCGTGGCCGACCGCGAGACGAGCAAGCCGCCTTCGGCAGTGATGGGTTCGCTCGGGCTCACCGTGTCGGACCTGTCCGATGCGCAACGGCGCGAGCTGAAGCTCAAGAGCGGCGTTCGAGTCGACGCGGTCGAGGGTCCGGCGGCCCGCGCGGGAATGCACGAAGGCGATGTCATCCTGTCGATCGACAACACGGAAGTGACGAGCGCCAAGCAGTTCGAGACCATCGTCGCCCGGCTCGACAAGGCGCGGCCGACGAGCGTGCTCGTGCGGCGCAACGAGTGGGTCAACTACCTCGTGATCCGGCCGAACCGCTGAATGGACAGAAGCCGAACGGAAAGCCCGGTTATTCCACGATGCGAATTGTCGGGATCCCGGGCCACAGAGGCTTTCCCGGCAGCACCCGCCGGGAATCCGCCTAATGGAGGCCAACAGCGACGGACTTCAGCCGTTTTCCGGCGTCTGCAGAGGCACTCTCAGAGTCCATCGGAATATCCCCATCGAGTCCACAGGTCTTTGTTGAAAAACTGTGGACAGAAATTGCTGTTGGTCGACCGCAACGAGCAGAAATCAAGTATTGGCGCGGGTTCCCGGGCAGTCCTTTTGGCTACAATGAAGGCCCAACAAGCAGTTGCCATACGTTTTGTTGGAAGGCGCGTCGGTGTTCGACGTGCCTTTTTTTTGACTTCGACACGCCGCTACGCGGCTTCACATCGCTGCGCGATGTGAGTCTCCGTCGCAACGGCTTCGCCGTTGTGTTTGACGGTGACCTGCAGGTCCCATGAACCACATCCGCAACTTCTCGATCATTGCTCACATCGACCACGGCAAGAGCACGCTGGCCGACCGGATCATCCAGCGCTGCGGCGGGCTGAGCGACCGCGAGATGGAGGCGCAGGTGCTCGACTCGATGGAGATCGAGCGCGAGCGCGGCATCACGATCAAGGCGCAGACCGCCGCGCTCAACTACACCGCCCGCGACGGGCAGATCTACCAGCTCAACCTGATCGACACGCCCGGACACGTCGACTTCAGCTACGAGGTGAGCCGTTCGCTGTCGGCCTGCGAGGGCGCGCTGCTCGTCGTCGACGCTTCGCAGGGCGTCGAGGCACAGACGGTGGCCAACTGCTACACGGCGATCGAACTCGGCGTCGAGGTCGTCCCGGTGCTCAACAAGATGGACCTGCCGCAGGCCGACCCGGAGGGCGCCAGGGCGCAGATCGAAGACATGATCGGGATCGATGCCAGCCGCGCCATAGCCTGCTCGGCCAAGACGGGCGAGGGCGTCGAGGACGTGCTCGAGGCGGTGGTGGCACGCATGCCGCCGCCGCGCGGCGACCCCGACGGGCCGCCGCGGGCAATGATCGTCGACAGCTGGTTCGACAACTACGTCGGCGTCGTCATGCTGGTGCGCGTGGTCGACGGCGTGCTCAGGAAGGGCGACCGCATCCGCATGATGGCCGCCGGCTCGGTCTACGGCCTGGAGCAGCTCGGCGTGTTCACGCCCAA
>JBLMVT010000110.1:0-6531 GCA_050256835.1 Betaproteobacteria bacterium
CGCGCGGCGCTCGTCCGCGCTGGCCGCCAGCGTGGCGGCCGCCGGCGCGTCGTCGGCCGAGCGACCGGCCTGGTTCGACCGCCTGCCGCCCGAGGTGCAGCGCCAGATGGCGCAGATGAGCCCCGACGAGCGCCGCGCCTGGATGCGCCAGCGGCAGCACGAGCGCGCCGCCCGCTCGCGCGAAGGCACGAACGCGAACTGAAGCACGGCGCGCACCCGGCCTTGCGCATGAACCCCTCGCGTCTGTTCATCGAGCGGCCGGTCGCAACCTCGCTGCTGATGCTGGCGATCCTGCTCGCCGGGCTGGTCGCCTATCGCCAGCTGCCGCTGTCCGCGCTGCCCGAGGTCGATTACCCCACGATCCAGGTCACGACGCTGTACCCGGGCGCGAGCCCGGACGTGATCGCGTCTTCGGTCACCGCGCCGCTGGAGCGCCAGTTCGGGCAGATGCCGGGCCTCGACGAGCTGTCGTCGACAAGCTCCGGCGGCGCCTCGGTCATCACGCTGCGCTTCGCGCTCACGCTGCCGCTCGACGTCGCCGAGCAGGAGGTGCAGGCGGCGATCAACGCCGGCTCGAACCTGCTGCCGACCGACCTGCCGATGCCGCCGACCTACAGCAAGGTCAACCCGGCCGACGCGCCGATCATGACGCTCGCGGTCACCTCGCCCTCGCTGCCGGTGACGAAGGTGCACGACCTGGTCGAGAACCGGCTGGCGCAGAAGATCTCGCAGGTCGCCGGCGTCGGCGTGGTGGCGATCGCCGGTGGCCGGCGCCCCGCCGTGCGCGTGCAGGTCAATCCGGCGGCGCTGGCCGACCTCGGCCTCGCGCTCGACGACCTGCGCGGCACGATCGCCAACGCCAACGTCAACCAGGCCAAGGGCAGCTTCGACGGCGCGCTGCGCGCCTCGACCATCGACGCCAACGACCAGCTGCGCTCGGCGGCCGAGTACGCCGACCTCGTCGTCGCCTACAAGAACGGCAACGCGGTACGGCTGAAGGACGTCGCGCGCATCGTCGACGGCGCCGAGAACCTGCGCCTGGCGGCGTGGGCAGACACCACGCCGGGCGTGATTCTCAACGTGCAGCGCCAGCCGGGCGCCAACGTCATCGAGACGGTGGATCGCGTCAAGGCGCTGCTGCCGCAGCTCGAGGCGACGCTGCCGGCCTCGCTCGACGTGCGCGTGCTGTCGGACCGCACCGTGACGATCCGCGCCTCGGTGCGCGACGTGCAGTTCGAGCTGCTGCTGGCCGTCGCACTGGTGGTGATGGTGATCTTCCTGTTCCTGCGCAGCGCGCAGGCGACGCTGATCCCGAGCGTCGCGGTGCCGCTGTCGCTGGTCGGCACCTTCGGCGTCATGCACCTGGCCGGCTTCTCGATCAACAACCTGACCCTGATGGCGTTGACGATCTCCACCGGGTTCGTGGTCGACGACGCGATCGTGATGATCGAGAACATCGCGCGCTACGTGGAAGCCGGCGACTCGCCCTTCGCGGCGGCGCTGAAAGGCTCCGAGCAGATCGCCTTCACCATCATCTCGCTCACCATCTCGCTGATCGCGGTGCTGATCCCGCTGCTGTTCATGGGCGACGTGGTCGGACGCCTGTTCCACGAGTTCGCGATCACGCTGGCGGTGTCGATCCTGATCTCGGCCGTCGTCTCGCTGACCTTGACGCCGATGATGTCCGCGCGGCTGCTGAAGCACACGCCCGAGTCGGCGCACGGGCGGCTGTACCGGGCCGTCGGCCGGATGTTCGAGCGCACCATCTCCGGCTACGGCCGGCTGCTCGACCGCGTGCTCGAGCACCGCGCTGCGACCCTGCTCGCGTTCGTCGCAACCGTGGCGCTCACCGTGCTGCTCTACGTCTGGGTGCCCAAGGGCTTCTTCCCGGTGCAGGACACGGGGGCGATCCAGGCGATCACCGAAGCCGCGCAGTCGAGCTCGTTCGAGGCGATGGCCGTGCACCAGCAGCGCCTGGCCGAGGCGATCCTGAAGGATCCGGCGGTCGAGAACCTGTCGTCGTTCATTGGCGTCGACGGCCAGAACGCAACGCTCAACGTCGGCCGCATGCTGGTCACGCTGAAGCCGCTGGCCGAGCGCCGCGAATCGGCGAGCGAGGTGATCCGCCGCCTGGCGCGTATCCCCGAGGCCATGCCCGGCATCGCGCTGTACATGCAGCCGGTGCAGGACTTGACGATCGAGGACCAGATCGCCAAGACGCAGTACCGCTTCACGCTCAGCGGGCCGGATCTCGGCGAGCTGTCGAATGCGGCGACGCGGCTGCTGGCGCGCCTGCACGCGCTGCCACAGCTCGCCGACGTCGCCACCGACCTGCAGGACCAGGGCCTCCAGGCGTACGTCGACATCGACCGCGCCGTGGCCGGGCAACTCGGCGTCAGCGTCGCTGCCATCGACGCGGCCCTGTACAACGCCTATGGCCAGCGGCTGATCTCGACCATCTTCACGCAGTCGAACCAGTACCGCGTCGTGCTCGAGGTCGCGCCCGAGTTCCGCCTCGGGCCGCAGGCGCTGGCGCAGCTGCACGTGCCGGGCGCGGGCGGCGTGCAGGTGCCGCTGGCTGCGGTCGCGCGCGTGAGCCAGCGCGCCGCGCCGCTGGCGGTGAACCACGTCGCGCAGTTCCCTTCGGCGACGGTCTCGTTCAACCTCGCCCCGGGCGCCTCGCTCGGCGAGGCGGTCGACGCGATCCGCGCCGAGGAGCGTGCGCTCGGCCTGCCGGCGAGCATCGAGACGCGCTTCCAGGGCGCAGCGCTGGCGTTCCAGGCGTCGCTTGCCAACACGCTGCTGCTGATCCTCGCCGCCGTCGTCACCGTCTACATCGTGCTCGGCGTGCTCTACGAGAGCTTCATCCACCCGCTGACGATCCTCTCGACGCTGCCCTCGGCCGGGGTCGGCGCGCTGCTCGCGCTGCTCGCGTTCCGGCTCGATCTCGGGATCATTGCCGTCATCGGCATCGTGCTGCTGATCGGCATCGTCAAGAAGAACGCGATCATGATGATCGACTTCGCGCTGGACGCCGAGCGCGCGCAGGGCCTCTCGCCTCGCGCCGCCATCCACCAGGCGGCGCTGCTGCGCTTCCGCCCGATCCTGATGACGACAATGGCCGCGCTGCTCGGCGCGCTGCCACTGGCGCTGGGCACCGGCGTCGGTCACGAGCTGCGCCACCCGCTGGGCATCACCATGGTCGGTGGCCTGATCGTGAGCCAGGTGCTCACGCTGTTCACGACGCCGGTGATCTACCTCGCCTTCGACGCGCTGGCACGGCGCATTCGTGGTGTCGTCCCTGCGCAGGTGGGGACCCGTGGGCTCCCGCCTGCGCGGGAATGACGGGCCGATGAACCTCTCCGCCCCCTTCATCGCCCGCCCGGTCGCGACGACGCTGGTCACGTTCGCGGTCGCGCTCGCCGGGGCGATCGGGTTCTTCCAGCTGCCGATCGCGCCGCTGCCGCAGGTCGACTTCCCGACCATCTCGGTCTCGGCCTCGCTGCCCGGCGCGAGCCCGGACACGATGGCCGCGACGGTGGCCACGCCGCTCGAGCGCGCGCTCGGCAGCATCGCCGGGGTCAACGAGATCACCTCGAGCTCGTCGCTCGGCAGCACGCGCGTCACCCTGCAGTTCGACCTCGACCGCGACATCGACGGCGCGGCGCGCGACGTGCAGGCTGCGATCAATGCCTCGCGCGCGCTGCTGCCCACCGGGCTGCCGAGCAACCCGACCTACCGCAAGGTGAATCCGGCCGACGCGCCGATCATGATCCTCGCGCTCACCTCGCCGACCTTCACGCGCGGGCAGATGTACGACGCCGCGTCGACCGTGCTGGCGCAGCGCCTGGCGCAGGTCGATGGCATCGGGCAGGTGACGATCGGTGGCGGCGCGCTGCCGGCGGTGCGCGTCGAGCTGGATCCGAACCGGCTTGCCGCCAACGGCATCGCGCTCGACGACGTGCGCGTCGCGATCACGCAAACCAACGTCAACCGGCCCAAGGGGTCGCTCGAGGACGCGACGCGCCGCTGGCAGATCGGCGCCAACGACCAGGCCAAGCGCGCGGCCGACTACGCGCCGCTGGTGCTGCGCTGGCGCGACGGCGCGGCGGTGCGGCTGGGCGAAGTCGCCGACGTCGAGGACTCGGTGCAGGACCTGCGCACCTATGGCGTGGCCAACGGGCGGCCGGCGGTGCTGCTGATCCTCTACAAGCAGCCGGGCGCGAACATCATCGAGTGCGTCGACCGCGTGCGCGCGCTGCTGCCGGTCCTGCATGCCTCGATCGCCCCGGCGATCGACCTCGACGTGGTGGTCGACCGCTCGCCGACGATCCGCGCCTCGCTGCACGAGGTCGAACGCTCGCTGGCGATCGCCATCGGCCTGGTGGTGGTCGTCGTCTACGCCTTCCTGCGCAGCGCGCGCGCGGCGCTGATCCCGAGCGTCGCCGTGCCGGTGTCGCTGGCCGGCACCTTCGGCGTGATGGCGCTGCTCGGCTACAGCCTGGACAACCTGTCGCTGATGGCGATGACCGTAGCCACCGGCTTCGTCGTCGACGACGCGATCGTCGTGCTCGAGAACATCAAGCGCCACGTCGAGCACGGGCTGGCGCCGCGTGCGGCGGCGCTCGCGGGCGCGCGCGAGATCGGCTTCACGGTGCTGGCGATCAGCGTGTCGCTGGTCGCCGCGTTCATCCCGATCCTGTTCATGGGCGGCATCGTCGGCCGACTGTTCCGCGAGTTCGCGGTCGTGCTGTCGGTGGCGATCGGCATCTCGATGCTCGTCTCGCTGACGACGACGCCGACGATGGCCGCGGCGCTGCTGGCCGCGCGCCGCGAGCGGCCCGGCCGCCCCTCGCGTTTCGCGCGTGCCGCCGGCCGGGTGCAGCACGAGGTCTTCCGCGGCTACCGTCGCAGCCTGCGCTGGACGCTGCGCCACCCGGCGATCGCACTGCTCGCGCTGGCCGGCGTGGTCGCGCTCAACGTGCAGATGTACCGCGTCATTCCCAAGGGATTCTTCCCGCAGCAGGACACCGGCCGCGTCGGCGGTTTCATCCAGGCCGACCAGTCCATCTCGTTCCAGGCGATGCAGAAGAAGCTCGACGCCTTCATGGCGATCGTGCGCAGCGACCCGGCGGTGCAGTACGTCAACGGCTTCACCGGCGGCGGGCGCACCAACAGCGCGGCGATGTTCATCTCGCTCAAGCCGCTTGCCGAGCGCCACGCCAGCATGGAGCAGATCCTGACGCGTCTGCGCGCGAAGCTGGCGCACGAGCCGGGCGCCAACTTGTTTCTGGTGCCGTTCCAGGACATCCGCGTCGGCGGACGCCAGGCCAACGCGGCCTACCAGTACACGCTGCAGGCCGACGAGCTGCAGGACCTGCGCACCTGGGAGCCGCGCGTGCGGCAGGCCCTGATGCGCCTGCCCGAGCTGGTCGACGTGAGCAGCGACCAGCAGGACCGCGGCCTGCAGACCTCGCTGGTCATCGACCGCGACGCGGCGGCGCGGCTCGGCGTGTCGGTGCGCACCATCGACAACACGCTCGACAACGCCTTCGGCCAGCGCCAGGTCGGGGTGATCTACAACCCGCTGAACCAGTACCGCGTGGTGATGGAGCTGGCGCCGAAATACCTCGACAGCCCGCAGACGCTCGCCGGCCTGTACCTCACCGCGGCCAGCGGCGTGCAGGTGCCGCTGTCGGCCGTGGCACGTGTCGAGACGACCGTGGCGCCGCTGGCGGTCAACCACCAGAGCGGCACGCCGGCGTCGACCATCGCCTTCAACCTGCCCGAAGGCGTGTCGCTGTCGCAGGCGACCGCGGCGGTGCACGACGCGGTGGCCGCGCTCGGCGTGCCGGTGTCGGTGCGCGGCACCTTCGCCGGCACGGCGGGAGCCTTCCAGAGCGCGCTCGCCAGCCAGCCGCTGCTGATCGTCACCGCGATCCTCGCCATCTATCTGGTGCTCGGCATCCTCTACGAGAGCCTGATCCATCCGATCACGATTCTGTCGACGCTGCCGTCGGCGGGCGTGGGTGCGCTGCTCGGGCTGATGCTGTTCGACACCGAGTTCTCGGTCATCGCGCTGATCGGCGTGATCCTGCTGATCGGTATCGTCAAGAAGAACGCCATCCTGATGGTCGACTTCGCCATCGAGCGGCAGCGCCGCGCGCCGGGCACGAGCGCCGGCGCGGCGATCTACCGCGCCTGCCAGCTGCGCGTGCGGCCGATCCTGATGACGACGCTGGCCGCGATCTTTGGCGCGCTGCCGCTCGCGCTGGGCAGCGGCGACGGCGCCGAGCTGCGCCGCCCGCTCGGGATCGCCATCGTCGGCGGGCTGGTGCTGAGCCAGCTGCTCACGCTGTACACGACGCCGGTGGTGTTCCTGTGCATGGACCGGCTGCGCCGGCCGCGTCGCGGTCGCGCGCCGGCGGCGGCGCGGGTGCCGGCATGAGACTTCCATTCCGCGTCGCCGGACTGGCGCTGCCGCTGCTGCTGGCCGCTTGCGCCGCCACGCCCGTCGCGCCGCCGCCGCCG
>JBLMVT010000111.1:0-4450 GCA_050256835.1 Betaproteobacteria bacterium
CTCGACGTTGCCGATCGGCGTGCCGCGCGTCGGCGGCGCGACGGGCGGGCCGCCGCGCTGCGACTCGGGCCCGCGCAGGCTGGCGGCGCCCGAGCTCGTCGTGCCGCGCTGCGAGTCGCGGCGGCTGTCGGGACCGAGCGCTGCCGTCTCCGTCGGCAGGCCCAGCACCTCGGAGTCCGTCGGCGCCGTGCCGGCCTGGGTGTCGTAGGCCGAGTAGCGACGCGTCTCGCGCGGCAGCTGGTGGCCCGGCCCGACCACCGTCCTGACCGACAGCGCGGCCGGCTCGATGCCGCGCAGCTTGAGGTCGGCGGTGATCTCGGCGTAGCACTCCTTCATGGACGTCGCCATCGCGCGGCCGAGTTCGCGCGCGAGCAGCGCGCGCCGGTCGCGTTCGGGGGAGACCTCCTCGATCGCGCGCGAAAGCGCCTTGCCGATCAGCTCGGGGCGCAGCGGGTTGCGGTCGCGCTCGCCTTCCGCGGGGCGCAGCAGGGCGCGGACGTAGCCCGACAGCTCGCGCAGCTCCCATTCGCACCCGCCGGCGATCGTCTGCGCGAGCCGGTCCGCGGAGACCAGCTCCTCGACCTCGTCGTCCTGCACCAGCGACAGCGACTGCCAGTCGGTGATGCTGGTGGCGCGCCCGCCGGCCGGGCGCGGGGCGGTCTCGGAGGCGACCTTCTCGTCGAGCACCTCGCCGAAGCGCTGGTTGAACGGCGCGAGCGTACGGTTGAAGTCGAACTGCAGCGCGAGATAGGCGTCGCGCTGGCCGCCGCCGCCCGCCGCGAGCGCAGTCGTGCCGAGCGCGTCGATGGTGCGCTCGGCGGTCGACGCGGCGGTGCGCTTGATGCGATTGACGGCTGCCTGCAGCGCAGCCTGGAGTCGGTGGTCGGTCGGGCTCATTGCGAACGCGCAGCGCGCGCCGGGCACTACCCGCGAGTATGAGCCCTGATCTGCGGGGCCGGCCGCCCCGTTGCCGGGCGGCGACGCCGCGCCGCCCGCGCCGACGCGTGCTATTTCACCGTTTCAGCGCGTCGCGGATCTCGCGCAGTAGCGCCACGTCCTCGGGCACGGCCGGCGGCGGCGCAGCCGGCTCGGCGCGCTTGAGCCGGTTCATCTGCTTGACCATCAGGAAGATGATGAAGGCGAGGATGACGAAGTTGATCGCCACCGTGATGAAGCTGCCGTAGGCCAGCACCGCCCCCTGCTTCTTCGCCTCGGCCAGCGTCGTCGCCGTCTGGCCGGCCAGCGGAAGGAAGTAGTTGGAGAAGTCCAAGCCGCCGAAGATGCGGCCGACGATCGGCATGATGATGTCGTTGACGAGCGAGTCGACGATCTTGCCGAAGGCCGCGCCGATGATCACGCCGACAGCGAGGTCCATCACGTTGCCCTTGAGCGCGAACTCCTTGAATTCGGATGCGAATGACATGCACGTCTCCTCTGTACCGTTGGCGCCGCCGCAGGCTGGGCGACGCGGCGCAGTATTGCCCGCGACCGCGCGCTGTCAAGCGCAAGCGGCGCCGCGGCAACGCGGCGCACGGCCGGACCGCCGCCGCGGTGATCGTTGACACGTCCATTAGAATTGCCGGTTGACCCCGATTCGACGCCTGTTCGAGGACCTTCATGAGTGATCAGCCAGTGGACCGGAGCCGCCGCACCTGGGTTGCGGTTGCCTGTGGCGCCGGGGCCGTCGGTGGCGTGGCCGCTGCGGTGCCCTTCGTCGCGAGCTTCGAACCCTCGGAGCGCGCGCGCGCCGCCGGCGCCCCGGTCGAGGCCGACATCAGCGCACTCAAGCCCAACGAGCAGCTGACGGTCGAATGGCGCGGCAAGCCGGTGTGGATCGTGCGCCGCACGCCCGAGCAGGTCGCCGCGCTGCCCAAGCACGACGCCGAACTGGCCGACCCGAAGTCGCTGCGCCACGCCGACGAGCTGACGCCGCCGTACGCGCGCAACGAGCACCGCTCGCGCAAGCCCGAGTTCCTGGTCGTGGTCGGCATCTGCACGCACCTGGGCTGCTCGCCGACCGACAAGTTCCAGGCCGGCGCCCAGCCCTCGCTGCCCGACGACTGGCCGGGCGGCTTCCTGTGCCCCTGCCACGGCTCGACCTTCGACCTGGCGGGGCGGGTCTTCAAGAACAAGCCCGCGCCGGACAACCTCGAGGTGCCGCCGCACATGTACCTCTCGGACACCAAGCTGCTGATCGGCGAGGACAAGGACGGCAAGGCCTGAGCGGCCCGCACCACGGCACATCGAGGAGCACCACCCCATGGCTGAATTCAAGGAAGCCCCGGCCGGCGCGCCGCTCGGCACGCGGGTCACCGTCTGGTTCGAGAACCGGTTCCCGACCGCGTTCGCCGAGTACAAGAAGCACATGTCGGAGTACTACGCTCCGAAGAACTTCAACGTCTGGTACGTGTTCGGCTCGCTGGCGCTGCTCGTGCTGGTGATGCAGATCGTCACTGGCATCTTCCTGACGATGCACTACAAGCCCGACGCGGGCCTGGCGTTCGCGTCGGTCGAGTACATCATGCGCGACGTGCCGTGGGGCTGGCTGATCCGCTACATGCACTCGACGGGTGCCTCGGCCTTCTTCATCCTCGTCTACCTGCACATGTTCCGCGGGCTGCTGTACGGCAGCTACCGCAAGCCGCGCGAGCTGGTGTGGATCTTCGGCTGCCTGATCTTCCTGGCACTGATGGCCGAGGCCTTCATGGGCTACCTGCTGCCGTGGGGCCAGATGAGCTACTGGGGCGCGCAGGTGATCGTCAACCTGTTCTCGGCGATCCCCTTCGTCGGCCCGGACCTGGCGCTGCTGATCCGCGGCGACTACGTCGTCAGCGACGCAACCCTGAACCGCTTCTTCAGTTTCCACGTCATCGCCGTGCCGCTGGTGCTGCTCGGCCTGGTGGTCGCGCACCTGCTGGCTCTGCACGACGTCGGCTCGAACAACCCGGACGGCGTCGAGATCAAGGCCACCAAGGACGCGCAGGGCCGGCCGCTCGACGGCATCCCGTTCCACCCGTACTACACGGTGCACGACATCCTGGCCGTCTCGGTGTTCCTGATGATCTTCAGCGCGATCATGTTCTTCGCGCCGACGATGGGCGGCTACTTCCTCGAGCCGAACAACTTCATTCCGTCCGACCCGCTGAAGACGCCGCTGCACATCGCGCCGGTGTGGTATTTCACGCCGTTCTACTCGATGCTGCGCGCGACCACCGACCTGATGGTCGACGTGATGGCGGTGATCGTCGCGCTGGCGGCCGTCGGCGCGGTGCTCAGGGGCCGCTTCGGCGGCGTCGCCAAGATCGTGGTGCTGGTGGTCGCCGCGGTCGCCATCGTCCTGCTCAAGACCTTCGACGCCAAGTTCTGGGGCGTGGTCATCATGGGAGGCTCGGTGGTGATCCTGTTCTTCCTGCCCTGGCTCGACCGCAGCCCGGTCAAGTCGATCCGCTACCGGCCGGGCTGGCACATGGCCGTGCTGGGCGTCTTCGTCGCCTTCTTCCTGGTGCTCGGCTACCTCGGTTCGGTGCCGCCGTCGCCGGTCGGCAACTACATCTCGCAGCTCGGCACGCTGGTCTACTTCGGCTTCTTCCTGCTGATGCCCTGGTGGAGCACGCTCGGCCGGTTCAAGCCCGTGCCCGACCGCGTGACCTTCGCCGCGCACTGAACCAGCCGGGCGAGAACATCATGATCAAGAACATCCTGCTCTCCCTGCTGACCGCGTTCGCGTTCGCCGGCGGCGTGCGCGCCGCCGAGGGCGGCTATCCGCTGGACACCTTCCCGCAGCACAAGCTGCAGGACCTCGGCGCATTGCAGACCGGTGCCAAGCTGTTCGTCAACTACTGCCTGAACTGCCACTCGGCGCAGTACATGCGCTACAACCGGCTGCGCGACATCGGCATCGGCGAGGACCTGATCAAGAAGAACCTGCTGTTCACCGACAACAAGGTGGGCGACACGATGAAGGCCGCGCTCGACCCGAAGCAGGCCAAGCAATGGTTCGGCGCCGTGCCGCCCGACCTGAGCGTGATCTCGCGCTCGCGCGAAGGCCTGGGCGGCAGCGGCGCCGACTATCTCTACACCTACCTGCGCACCTTCTACCGCGACGACACCAAGGCCACCGGCTGGAACAACCTGGTGTTCCCCAACGTCGGCATGCCCAACGTGCTGTGGGAGCTGCAGGGCCAGCGCAGCGCCAAGTTCGTCGACACGAAGGACGAGAGCGGCGAGGCCGTGCACCGATTCGCCGGCTACGAGACGCTCGCGCCGGGCAAGCTGTCCGACCACGACTTCGACGAGCAGGTCGCCGACCTCGTCGCCTACCTGCAGTGGATGGGCGAGCCGGCGCAGTTCGACCGCCTGCGCGTCGGCGTGTGGGTGATGATTTTCCTCGCTGTCTTCACGTTCATCGCCTGGCGCCTCAACGCCGCGTTCTGGAAAGACGTGAAATGAG
>JBLMVT010000112.1:0-2980 GCA_050256835.1 Betaproteobacteria bacterium
CGAGGCGTTCACCCAGTTCTGCTGCACGAGGTAGTTCACGCCGTTGAGCGTCATGTTGTACGTCGCCCCGGTGCTGGTCGTCTGCGTGGCGCCGAACTTCCAGGCGCACTTGTCGGCGTTCTCGTAGCCTCGGCGGTCGTACCAGGCGTTGAGGTTCGGGCGGGTCACCGCCTCCTCCAGCTCGTGCGCGATGATGCTGGCCATGCCGTCGGCGCCGGCGTTGCCGTTCGGGCCCGTGGTCTGGTCCTCGCAGGCGCTCGGGCAGCGATCCGGGTTGCCGACGAAGGCGTACTTGATGCTCGACCCACCGATCGTCGCGCTGGTGTGCCAGCCGCAGTACTGCGTGCAGAAGCCCGAGGTGGCGTTGACGTCGGCCGAGGTGAGCACGAAGTAGACCGCGTTGTCGTCCTTCGGCAGCGCCCCACCGCCGATCGCGTTGGCCACGACGTTCTGGATTTGCTGGTCGCTCAGCGCCGTGCCCTGGGAGTAGCTGTCGGTGGTCGACTGCACGTAGTTAACCGCGTTGGTCACCTTCTTGCCACTGCCGTCGTAGTAGGTCGTGTTGATGTTGAAGTACGGCGACCCGCCGATGCTGCTGGCCAAGTCCGTCAGGATCGTCGGCGCGGTGTTGCCGCTCCAGTTGCCGTACCAGATGTAGTAGACGTTGGTGCCGTTGACGTTGTTCAGCAGCGGACCGCCGTGATAGAAGATCCCGTTGCCGCCGCCCGACTTCGCGGCCTTGGCGCGTCCGATGGCGCCCGGCGAGTCGTCCAGTTCGCCCCAGCCCTTGCCGGTCGGCCGGTAGACGGCGCCCTCCTCGCTGCGCACGCTGCCGGCGTGGGCCACACCGGCCGCCATCACCAGACTCATCACCATCCACCACTTGCGCTGCATAGTCGTCCCCGGAAAGTTTGTCGAATCTCGCGGCGCACGTCGCCGCCGGCGGCCGGCCGGGACGGTCGGCGCGCCATGCTATGCGTACAGCCGCCGGCCGGACAAGCGAACTCCGTCGCGGCGGCGCCCGCATTCGCGGGGGTGCCTCCGAGGGCAGCCGCGTGCGCGGCCCGTCGCAGCCAGTGGCCGAAGTTACGCGGCGCAACGGGCGGGTGTGGTGCCTCAGCCGCGCCGCTGGACGCCGACCGGCGTGTCCGCAGCGGCCCAGCCGGGGCCGTCGAACCAGGGGTCGCCGCGCAGGTAGCCGGCCAGCATGGGCAGTGCGTCGAGGCCCCAGAAGACACGGCCGTCGACATGGATCGTCGGCACGCCGAAGGCGCCTTCGGCGACCGCCTCGGCGGTCGCGGCGCGCAGCCGCTCCTTCACCGCGTCGCCGCGCGGGTCGAGCCCGGGCTGGAGTTCGGCCTCGAGCGCAGCCAGCCGCGCCGGGTTGTCGGCGGCGGCGCCGCCGCGCCAGACATGGCGCAGCACCGCCTCGCAGACGCGCCGGTTCGGCGCGCCGGCACTGGCGCAGGCCCAGGCCAGGCGCAGCAGGGCGAGCGGGTTGAACGGGTGCGCGGCCGGCATCTGCAGCTCGATGCCGTGCTGCGCGGCCAGCCAGCCGACCTGACGGTAAGTCCAGGCGCGCTTGGGCGCGATCTCGGCCGGGCCCTTCTGGCCCCAGTGCTGCAGCAGGCCGGCGAACAGCACCGGGCGGTACACGACCTCGTGGCTCAGCTCCTCGAGCGCCTGCGGCAGCCGCTCGAAGGCGAGGTAGGCGTAGGGCGAGATAACGTCGAAATCGAATACCAGCCTCTTCATCGGGAATCCTCCTCGGCAGGCCGGCGCGCGCGCCGCTCGGCCACGCGCGCGAGCACTTCGCGCTTGGCGTCGTCGGCGAGCGCGGCCCAGCCGGCGATCTCGTCGATCGTGCGCAGGCAGCCGACGCACCAGCCGGTCGCCGGGTCCATGCGGCAGACGTCGATGCACGGCGACGCCACGCCGCCCTCCGGATGGCGGCTCACGACTGCACCACGTCGGCCACCGGCGCGCCGGTCAGCGCCTCGAGCTGCTGCGGGCTGGCGCGGAACACGCCGTTCGGGTGCCCGGCGGCGGCCCAGACCTCGTCGAAGCGGAACAGCTCGCGGTCGATCAGCGTGACCGGCGGCTTCGCGTGCGCGAGCGGCGCCACGCCACCGATCGAGAAGCCGGTCGCCGCCTTGACGAAGTCGGCATCGGCGCGCGCCAGCGGGCCGACGCGCGCCGCGACCTTCTTCTCGTCGACGCGGCGGTCGCCCGAGGTGACGACGAGCACCGCCGCGTCGTCGGACTTGCGCCGGAAAATGACGCTCTTGGCGATCTGGCCGACGGCGACGCCGAGCGCGTCGGCGGCCTGCTGCGAGGTGCGCGCCGAGGCGTCGAGCCAGCGCGGCGCATGCGGGTGGCCGCGCTCGGCCAGCGCCTGCGCGACGCGGCGGAATCCGTCGGGAAGCGAAGCATCGGGCTCGGCCATCGGTCAACCCTTGCGCTTGGCGAGCAGCGCATTGGCCGAGCGCGAGACCGGCTTGCGGCCGAGCACGTCCAGCGAGATCCATGCCGCGGCGTCGACCAGCCGGTCGAGGTCGATGCCCGTGTCGATGCCCAGCCCGTCGAGCATGAAGACGACGTCCTCGGTGGCGACGTTGCCGGTCGCGCCCTTCGCGTAGGGGCAGCCGCCGAGGCCGCCGACGCTGGCGTCAAAGGTGGCGATGCCGAGTTCGAGGCAGGCGTAGATATTGGCCAGCGCCTGGCCGTAGGTGTCGTGGAAATGGCCGCTGACCTCGGCCAGCGGGAAGTGCCTGAGCGCCCGCTCGAGCGCGGCCTGGGCGCGCCGCGGCGTGCCGACGCCGATGGTGTCGGCGACGCCGCAGTGGTCGACGCCGATGCCCTTCAGCAGCACGGCCACGCGCTCGACCTCGTCGAGGCTCACCTCGCCCTGGTACGGGCAGCCGAGCGCGCACGAGATCGCGCCGCGCACCTTCAGCCCGTTGGCGTGCGCCGCCGCCAC
>JBLMVT010000113.1:0-4883 GCA_050256835.1 Betaproteobacteria bacterium
TGCCGGCCCGCCGCGCCGCGCGTTCGGCGACCCCGGCGGCAGCGAGCGCGCGGCGGGGGATGCCACCGGTGGTGGCGCCCGCGGCGGCGGGCTCCCACAGCGCCCACGGCCGCTGGCGCGCCGCCTGGGCGCACAGCCGCGCGTTCTCGAACACGCTGAACTCGGCGAAGATGGTCGTGCGCTGGTAGCTGCGGCCGATGCCGGCGCGCGCGCGGCGCGGCTGCGACCAGCCGGTCACGTCCTCGCCGGCGAACGAGATCGAACCGGCCGAGGCGCGCAGCTCGCCCGACAGCATGTTGATCAGGGTCGACTTGCCGGCGCCGTTGGTGCCGATCACGGCATGCACCTCGCCGCGGTGCAGGTCGAGCGAGACGTTGCCGACGGCGGTCAGCCCGCCGAAGCGGCGCGTCAGCCCGCGTGCGGCGAGCAGCGGCTCAGTCATCGGCGTTCTCCGCGGCGACCGGCCGCGCCGGGGCGCGCTTGAGCCGCGCGCGCAGGCCGATCAGCCCCTTGGGCAGCAGCGCGACGAAGGCGATGATGGTGAGGCCGAGCGTGAGCTGCCAGTGATCGGCCAGCGGGCCGAGCAGCGCCTGCGAGGAGTACAGCTCCTTGAGCAGCGTGAACGCAGCCGCGCCGATCACCGCGCCGCGCAGGTGGCCGATGCCGCCGAGGATGATCATCAGCAGCACCGCGCCCGACTCGTGCCACGACAGCAGCTCGGGGTTGACGACGCCGTCCTTCACCGCGAGCAGGAAGCCGGCCAGCCCGGCCAGCGCGCCGGCGATCACGAAGGCCGCGAGCTTGTAGTCGTAGGTGCGAAAGCCCGCGGCACGCATGCGCTGCTCGTTGACGCGGATGCCGGCCAGCGCGTGGCCGAAGCGCGAACGCAGCAGCAGCGCGAGCAGCACGTACGTGCCGACCAGCGCGCCCAGCGCGGCGTAGTAGAAGCTGCGCGCGTCGTCGAGGTCGAGGCCGGCCAGCCGCGGCTTGGCATACAGGAAGATGCCGTCGCTGCCGCCGCCGAACTTGGTGTCGTGGAACACGAAGTAGGCCATCTGCGCGAACGCCAGCGTGACCATGATGAAGTAGACGCCGCGCGTGCGCAGGCTGAGCGCGCCGACGAACAGCGCGTACGCCGCCGCGGCGAGCACCGAGGCCGCCAGCAGCAGCGGCGCCGAGCCGCCGTCGGCGGGCGAGGCGAGCACGACGGTGTAGGCGCCGATGCCGAGGAAGGCGGCGTGGCCGAGGCTGACCAGCCCCGTCGTGCCGACCAGCAGCTCGAGGCTGAGCGCGAAGATCGCCAGGATGACGATCTTGGCGATCAAGTCCTGCTGGTAGCCCGAGGCGAGCCACGGCACCGCCGCCAGCGCCAGCGCCACGACGGCGGCAGGCAGCCAGCCGGGCAGCCGCGGTCCGCGCGGCGGCGCCTCGTGGAGCGCAGCGACGCTGCTCATGAGCGCCTGCGCCGCGCTTCTCGCCAGCCGCAACGCATGAACCGGCGCAACCCAGCGGCTGCCGCGGATCCGGCTTGGCCGGTCCGCTGGCAGCGCCCCCTCGAGGGGGAGGCACCGAAGGCGCTTCGGGGGTGGTTCATCAATACGCCCGGCGCGCCAGCCCCTCGGGGCGCCAGACCAGGATGACGGCCATCAGCAGGTACACGCCGATGCCCGACAGCTCGGCGAAGAACACCTTGCCGAAGGTGTCGACGAAGCCGACCAGCAGCGAGGCGACCAGCGCGCCGGTGATCGAGCCGATGCCGCCGATGACGACGACCACGAAGCAGATGATCAGCACGCCCGCGCCCATGTTCGGGTAGACGGAGGACAGCGGTGCCGCGATCATGCCGGCCAACGCGGCGAGTGCGACGCCGGCGGCGAACACGATGCGGTACAGCCGAGCGATGTCGATGCCCAGCCCGCGCACCATGTCGCGGTTGCTCGCGCCGGCGCGGATCATCATGCCCAGCCGGGTGCGGTTGACGACCCAGTACAGCCCGAGCGCGACGACGATGCACGCGGCGCTGGCGAACAGCCGGTACACCGGGTAGGTCATCAGCGCGCCGAGCGGGATGCTGCCCGACAACCAGGCGGGCACCGGCACGCCGTGCACGTCGTTGCCGACCAGGATGCTGCGCAGCTCCTCGAAGACGAGGATCAGCGCGTAGGTCATCAGCACCTGCTGCAGGTGGTCGCGCTGGTACAGGTAGCTGAAGAAGGCCCACTCGAGCAGGTAGCCGAACAGCGCGGCGAGCACCGTGCCGGCGAGCAGCATGAGCAGGAACTGCTGGCCGAACACCGGCACCAGCGAGAACGCGAGGTAGGCGCCCAGCATGTAGAAGCTGCCGTGCGCCAGGTTGATCACGCCCATGATGCCGAAGATCAGCGTCAGCCCCGAGGCGACGAGGAACAGCAGCAGCCCGTACTGGACCGCGTTCAGGCACTGGACGAGGAAGGTGGCGAGGTCCAAGGGCGTCCCGAAGAAGAGATGGGCGGCGCCAGCCGCCCATCGCCGAACAGGGCGGCCCCAGCCGCCCGCTCTCGTTTCCGTTCCTACAACTTACACCCGCGCGCCGGATCGGCCAGGTGCTTGACGGCCACCGAGCGGAACTCGTTGTACTTGCCCTTCACCTCGCGCAGGTAGATGTCCTGCACCGGGTTGCCGGCCGGCGAGAGCGTGAACTTGCCGCGCGGGCTGTCGATGGTCGCCTTGTGCATCGCCGACGTGATGATGTCGCGCTTGGCGAGGTCGCCCTTGGCGGCCACCAGTCCGGCCTGCAGCAGCTGCGCCGCGTCGTAGCCCTGCACCGCGTAGACATCGGCGTTGGTCTTGTAGGCCAGTGCGAAGGCCTTGCGGAAGGCGTTGTTGCGCGGCGTGTCGAGGTTGTCGGCGTAGTGCAGCGTGGTCAGCATGCCCTGCGCCGCGTCGCCCTGCGCTTCGAGCGTGCCGTCGGTGAGGAAGCCGGGGCCGACCAGCGGGATCGTCTTCGACAGCCCCGCCGCGGCGTAGTCCTTGACGAACTTGACCGCGCCTCCGCCGGCGAAGAAGGCGTAGACGGCATCGGGCTTCTGCGCCGCGATCTCGGTCAGCAGCGCCTGGAACTCGACGTTCGGGAACGGCAGCGTCAGGTCCTTGATCACCTTGCCACCGCCCTTCTCGAAGCCCTCGGTGAAGCCCTTGGTCGATTCGATGCCCGCGGCGTAGTTCCAGGTGATCGTCATCGCGCGCTTGATCCCCTTCTGAGCCGCGACCACGCCCATCGCGTAGCCCGGCTGCCAGTTGGAGAACGAGCTGCGAACGATGTTGCCGGCGCACATCGGGCCGGTGATCGCGTCGGCGCCCGCGTTCGGGATCACGAGCAGCGTGTTGCTCTCCTTGGCCGCCTTGGCCATCGCCAGCGCGACGCCCGAGTGCACGGTGCCGACGAGCACGTCGACCTGGTCGCGCTTGATCAGCTTGTTGACGTTGTCGGTCGCCTTGGACGGGTCGGATTCGTCGTCGACCTTGAAGTACTCGATCGAGCGGCCGCCGAGCTTGCCGCCCTGCTCCTGCACGTAGAGCTTGAAGCCGCTCTCGATCATGTTGCCGAGGCTGGCATAGGTGCCGGTGTAGGGCAGCATGAAGCCGACCTTGATGGGGGCGCTGGTCTGCGCCTGGGCGGCGGCGCCAAGGCCGAAGGCGGCAATGGCGGCCGCGAAGGTGCGGCGGGTGATTCGCTTCATGGTTCGCGGAGCTCCTCTGTGTTTCGGATCGGAATGCGGGGGCCGGCGTCGAGGAAGGCCGCGGTCGCGGCGATCACCGCCTCGGGCTGGTCGCGATGCGGTGAGTGTCCGCAATTCGCCAGTTCGAGCAAGCGGGTTTTCGGCAGTCGACGGCGGATCGCGCGGATCTGCTCGAGCGTGCCGTACTCGTCATCGACGCCCTGCACGGCGAGCACCGGACAGCGCACCGCGCCGACCTCGGCTTCGATGTTCCAGGCCAGGAAGTCCGGGTCGAGCCAGACGTCGTTCCAGCCCCAGAACGCCGAGTCGACGTCGTCGTGGTAGCGCGCGAGCCGCGCGCGCAGGCCCTGCTCGAGGTACGCCACCTTCGCCCGGGCGATGCTCTCGACGCTGATCGGCTCGACGAAGACGTGCGGCGCCAGCACGACCACGGCACCATAGCGCGCCGGTTGGTGCGCGGCGGCGAGCAGCGCGATCGAGGCTCCGTCGCTGTGGCCGAACAGGTCGGCGCGCGCGATGCCCAGCGCGTCGAGCAGCGCCGGCAGCATCACGCGCGCCTCGCGGTGCATGAAGCCGACCGGGAAGCGCTCGCCGGCGGGGCGCGGCGTCGAGCGGCCGTAGCCGAAGCGCGAATAGACGAGCCCGCTGCGCCCGAGTCGCTCGCACAGCCGGGCCGGGAAGTCCTTCCACATCGCCACGCTGCCCAGCCCCTCGTGCAGGAAGACGAGCGGCGGCTCGGCACCGGCGGCGCCGACGAAGGCGACTTCGAGATCGACCGTGCGGCCGGCGGCGTCGATGCGGACGAGGTCCGTCGCCGGACCGCTCATGCGCCGGGGTGGCCGCGCTCGCGCTCGAGCTGTCGCAGCCGGAAGCGCTGGATCTTGCCGGTCGCCGTCTTCGGCAGTTCGCCCACGAATTCGAGCTGGCGCGGGTACTTGTACGGGGCGAGCCGCTGCTTGACGAAGGCCTTCAGCGCGTCGGCCGTGGCCTCGTTCGCCGCTGCCGCATCCTTCAGCACGACGAAGGCCTTGGCGCGCGTCAGGCCGTTCTCGTCGTCGACGCCGATCACCGCGGCCTCGAACACCGCCGGGTGCTGCATCAGCGTCGACTCGACCTCGAACGGCGACACGTACTGGCCGCTCACCTTGAGCATGTCGTCGCTGC
>JBLMVT010000114.1:0-3618 GCA_050256835.1 Betaproteobacteria bacterium
TGACGACGATCTCGTCGGCATTGACGATGGTCGACAGCCGGTGCGCGATCACCAGCGCGGTGCGACCTTCGGCGATGCGGTCCAGCTCGCCCTGGATGGCGCGCTCGGCGCGCGTGTCGAGCGCCGAGGTCGCCTCGTCGAAGATCATGATCGGCGGGTTCTTCAGAAAGGCGCGCGCGATCGCGATGCGCTGCTTCTCGCCGCCCGACAGCTTGAGCCCGCGCTCGCCGACGCGCGTGTCGTACTGCGCCGGCAGCGAGAGGATGAACTCGTGCACCTGCGCCGCCTTGGCGGCCTCGATGATCTCGGCCATGCCGGCGCCGCTGCGGCCGTAGCCGATGTTGTGGGCGATCGTGTCGTTGAACAGCACGGTGTCCTGCGGCACGACGCCGATCGCCTCGCGCAGCGACGCGAGCCGCACCGCGCGCACGTCCTGGCCGTCGACCGTGACGCGCCCGCCGGCGACGTCGTACAGGCGCAGCAGCAGCCGCGCCAGCGTGCTCTTGCCCGAGCCGCTGCCGCCGACGACAGCGACTGTCTGGCCGGCGCCGATGGCCAGGCTCACGTCGAACAGGATCTGCCGGCCCGGCTCGTAGCCGAAGTCGACGTGGTCGAACACGACCGCGCCGCCGCGCACCACCAGCGCGGGCGCCGCGGGCGCATCCTCGATCTCCGCCCTGACGTCGAGCAGTGCGAACAGCTTCTCCGTGTTGACGAGCGCATCCTTGGCTTCGCGGAAGACGAAGCCGAGCGCGTTCAGCGGCAGGCAGATCTGGATGATGTAGTTGTTGACCAGCACCAGGTCGCCGACCGTCATCGCGCCGCGCGCGGTCTGCTCGGCCGCCAGCAGCATCACCGCGGCGACGCCGAAGGCGATGATGGCGCTCTGCCCGACGTGCAGCGCCGACAGCGCACGCTGATTCGCCACCCCGCCCTCGACCCATTGCGCCAACACGCCGGCATAGCGCTCGCGCTCGTAGCCCTCGCGCGCGTAGGTCTTCACCGTCTCGTAGTTGAGCAGGCTGTCGACCAGCCGGCCGCTGGCGTTCGAGTCGAGCTCGTTGACGGCGCGCTGGCGCAGTGCGCGCCGCTGCGTCATCAGCATCGTGTAGGTCGCATAGACGAGGAAGGTGACGACGATGATCAGCGTGAACCACAGGCTGTAGCCGGCCGCCATCACGACCAGCACGGCGACGAACTCGACCAGCGTCGGCACGATGGTGAAGAGCCCCGCGCCGAGCAGGAAGCCGATGCCGGCGGTGCCGCGCTCGACGTCGCGGATCAGCGAGCCGGTGTTGCGCTGCACGTGGAAGCGCGGGCTGAGCGCGAGCAGGTGGCCGAAGGTGCGCTCGGCGTACGCCATCACCGTGCGCTGGGTGACGCGCGCGAACACCAGGTCGCGCAGTTCGGTGAACAGCGTGCCGGCGAAGCGCAGCAGCGCATAGCCGAGCAGCAGGAACACCGGCAGCATCAGCAGCATCTGCCTGGCCTGCGCAAGCGTGCCACCGGCGCCGGCGTCGACGGCCAGGCCGCCGGGCGCGCTGAAGCGGTCGACGATCGCCTTCAGCAGCAGCGGCACGCCGACCGCCGCGATCTTGGCGGCGACGAGCAGCACCAGCGCGAGCAACGTGCGCCGGCGATCGCGCCATGCCGCGGCCCACAGGCCGGCGATCACGGGGTGGCGCGGGGCGGTTGCCGGCGGGGTCGGGGGATCGGTCGAGGCCATCCGCCGAGGCGGCGCAAACGGCGTGCCCGCTTGTGCCGTTCCACGCACCTGCGTTCGAACGGCCAGCGCTCGGACGGCGCTGCGGCACGCCGCGACGAACGCGGACGAATCGCCGGGTCGTGCAACAGGCCGCAGCCTGCGACACCGCGCGCCGAAAGGCGCCGACCGCTGGGCTATAACCGGGGCGGAGATGGAACACCTGCTCAACCTGCTGGCGGCGATCGCCCTGCTCGTCTGGGGCACGCAGATCGTCCGAACCGGCATCCTGCGCGTGCTCGGCGAGCGACTGCAGCACGTGATCGCGACCAGCGTCGGCAGCCGGCCGGCGGCGCTGGCCGCGGGCGTCGGCGTAACCACGCTGGTGCAGTCGAGCACCGCCACCTGCCTGATCGTCTCGCCGTTCGTCGGCAAGGGCCTGGTGACGACCGCCGCCGGACTGGCCGTGCTGCTGGGCGCGGACATCGGCACCAGCCTGATGGCGGTGGTGTTCTCGTTCGACCTGTCGTGGCTGTCGCCGCTGGCGATCTTCCTCGGCGTGGTGATGTTCGTGTCGCGCGAGCAGAGCACCGCCGGGCGGCTCGGCCAGGTGGCGATCGGCGTCGGCCTGATCACGCTGGCCCTGCAGCTCATCGTCTCGGCGACGCAGCCGCTGGTGCAGTCGCCGGCGGTGCGCGCGCTGCTGATCGCGCTGCCGGGCGAGCCGCTGCTCGACATGCTGGTGGGCGCGCTGCTGACCATGCTGTCGTACTCGAGCCTGGCGATCGTGCTGCTGATCGCCGCGCTCGCCTCGCAGGGGCTGCTGCCGATCAACGAGGCGCTCGGCCTGGTGCTCGGCGCCAACCTCGGCAGCGGGGTGATCGGCATGCTGTCGACGGCCAAGTCGAGCATCGCGACGCGCCGGCTGCCGCTGGGCAACCTGCTGTACAAGCTGGCCGGCTGCCTGGCGGCAGTGCCGCTGCTGCCGCTGGCCGAGCGCTGGCTGCCCGAGGCCGCCGCCGGCAACGTGGCGCGCGAGGTGGTGCTGTTCCACCTGGCCTTCAATGTCGCGCTGGCGGCGCTCGGCCTGGCCTTCACCGGCGTGCTGGCGCGCGCGCTCGAGCGCGCGTGGCGCGCGCCGCCGGCGCCGCCCGGCACGACGCGGCCGCAGCACCTCGACCCGATGGCGCTGGCGACGCCGTCGCTGGCCATCAGCTGCGCGGCGCGCGAGGCGCTGCACCAGGCCGACGTCGTCGAGACCATGCTGCGCGGCATGCTGCAGGTGCTGCGCAGCAACGACCTGCACCTGTCCGAGCAGCTGCGCCGCCTCGACGACACCGTCGACAGCCTGTACAGCGCGATCAAGTTCTACCTGACCCAGATCTCGGGCGATGCGCTGACCGGCCGCGAGAGCCGGCGCTGGACCGACATCGTGTCGTTCACGATCAACATGGAGCAGATCGGCGACATCATCGAGCGCGTGCTGCAGGACATCGAGGACAAGAAGATCCGCAAGAACCGCAGCTTCTCCGACGCCGGCATGGCCGAGATCTGCCACCTGCACGAGCGCCTGGTCGCCAACCTGCGGCTGGGCATGAGCGTGTTCCTCGACGGCCACCCGCGCGACGCCAAGCGGCTGCTCGAGGAGAAGGCGCGCTTTCGCGACCTCGAGCACGAGTACGCCGCCAGCCACATCGCGCGGCTGCGCGACAACACGCCGCAGAGCATCGAGACCAGCTCGCTGCACCTGGACCTGATCAGCGAGTTGAAGCGCATCAACTCGCACATCTGCTCGATCGCCTACCCGATCCTCGAGTCGGCCGGCGCGCTCAGCGCGACGCGGCTCAAGCAGGTGTCGGTGCTCGACGACAGCCGCGCCGCGCCGCTCGGGCCGCCGGAGGGGCCGGCCGCGCCGA
>JBLMVT010000115.1:0-8628 GCA_050256835.1 Betaproteobacteria bacterium
CTGTCGGTGGTGATCGTGTTCATCGCGCTGCTGGTGATCTTCAACAGCCTGGCCGGCTGGATCTACAGCTACACGATCAAGCCGTTCCCGAGCCCGTTCCCGGCGCAGCCGCTGTTCGGCATCTCTTACGTCTCGTCGCACGAACTGGGCTCGATGGGCATCACCCTGGTCGTGCTGCTGGCGCTGTTCGTGTTCTTCCGCTACACGCCGCTCGGGCTGGCGATGCGAGCGGCGGCCGAGAACCCGGAGTCGAGCCGGCTGGTCGGCGTGCGCGTCGGCTGGATGCTCGCGCTCGGCTGGGGGTTGGCGGCCGCGATCGGCGCGATCGCCGGGATGATGGTCGCGCCGATCGTCTTCCTCGAGCCCAACATGATGGGCGGCATCCTGCTGTACGCCTTCGCCGGCGCGCTGCTCGGCGGCATCGACAGCCCCGGCGGAGCGGTGCTCGGCGGCTTCCTGGTCGGCGTGCTGGAGAACGTCGTCGGCGCCTACGTCGGCACCGAGCTGAAGCTGACTGTCGCGCTGGTCATCATCGTCGGCGTGCTGGTCGTGCGGCCGTCGGGGCTGTTCGGCAAGGTGCACGTGGTGAGGGTATGAGGCTGCGATGAGCGCCGTCATCGACACTCCACGCGCCGCCGCGCTGCCCGCTGGCCGGCGCAACGGCCCGGTCGTCGCCGTCGCGCTGGCGATCGTGGTCGCCTGCGCGCTGCCGTTCCTGGTCGGCAACTACCGCGTGTTCCAGTTCACGCTGGCGTGGTCGTATGCGATCGCGCTGCTCGGGCTCAATATGTTGACCGGCTACAACGGCCAGATCTCGCTCGGCCACGGCGCCTTCTACGCGATCGGCGCCTACACCGCGGCGGTCCTGATGGACAAGCTCGGCCTGCCGTACTGGGCGACGATTCCGGCCGCCGGCGCGGTGTGCCTGGTCGCCGGGTTCCTGTTCGGCCTGCCGGCGCTGCGGCTCGAAGGGCTGTACCTGGCGGTCGCGACGCTGGCGCTCGCCGTCGCGACGCCGCAGATCCTCAAGCACAAGAGCCTCGAGCACTGGACCGGCGGCGTGCAGGGCATCGTCATCATCAAGCCCGACCCGCCGGCCTGGTCGCACCTCAACCAGGACCGCTGGCTGTATTTCTTCACCTTCGCCTGGGCAGTGGTGCTGTTCGTCGTGGCCTGGAACCTGCTGCGCGGTCGCGTCGGCCGCGCCATGGTCGCGATCCGCGACCAGCCGGTGGCGGCGCGCGCCATGGGCGTGAACACGTCGCTGTACAAGTCGCTCACCTTCGGCGTGTCGGCCATGTACACCGGCGTGGCGGGCGCGCTGGGCGCGATCGCCGTGCAGTTCGTGGCGCCCGACTCGTTCGGCCTGTTCCTCTCGCTCAGCCTGCTGATCGGCATCGTCATCGGCGGGCTGGCCTCGCTGTCGGGTGCGATCTACGGCGCGCTGTTCATCCAGTTCGTGCCGAACTTCGCCGACCAGATCTCCAAGGCCGCGCCCTGGGCCATCTTCGGCGTGTTCCTGCTCGCGTTCATGTACGTCATGCCCACCGGCGTGGCCGGTTTCATTCGCATCGTCGGTCTCAGGTGGCGGCGCCGGCGCGCGCGCTGACGCTGCTTGTGTTCGTCGTTGACCCTCACGGAGGAAGCAAGATGACTTCGCGTCTGCAGATGATCTCCCGTCGCTCGGCGCTCGTCGCCGCCCTCGCGCTGCCGCTGGCCGGCGCCTGGGCCGCCGGCAACTACGGGCCCGGCGCCTCCGACAGCGAAATCAAGCTCGGCCAGACCATGCCGTACAGCGGCCCGGCCTCGGCCTACGGCACGATCGGCAAGGTCGAGCAGGCCTACTTCAAGATGATCAACGAACAGGGCGGCGTGAACGGCCGCAAGATCAATCTGATCAGCCTGGACGACGGCTACAGCCCGCCCAAGACGGTCGAGCAGGTGCGCAAGCTGGTCGAGCAGGACGAGGTGCTAGCGCTGTTCCAGACGCTGGGCACGCCGACCAATTCGTCGATCCACAAGTACGTCAACGCCAAGAAGGTGCCGCACCTGTTCCTCGCCACCGGCGCGACCAAGTGGGGCGACCCGAAGGACTACCCGTGGACGATGGGCTTCAACCTCAGCTACCAGAGCGAGGGCCACATCTACGCCCACTACCTGCTGAAGAACAAGCCGGCGGCGAAGATCGCCGTGCTCTACCAGAACGACGACTACGGCAAGGACGTGCTCAAGGGCGTGAAGGACGGCCTGGGCGACAAGGCCAAGACGATGATCATCGCCGAGGCGACCTACGAGGTGACCGACGCGACGATCGACTCGCAGATCCTCACCCTCAAGGGCTCGGGCGCCGACACCTTCATAAACATCACCACGCCCAAGTTCGGCGCGCAGGCGGTGCGCAAGGTGTTCGACTCGGGCTGGAAGCCGCTGCACATCATCAACAACGTCTCGGCCTCGGTCGGCTCGGTGCTGACACCCGCCGGGCTCGACAAGTCCGTTGGCCTGATCACGGTCGAGTACTACAAGGACCCGACCGACCCGCAGTGGAACGACGACCCGTCAATGAAGGAATGGCGCGCCTTCATGGCCAAGTACTACCCCGACGGCGACACCAAGGACGCGAGCAACGTGTTCGGCGTGCTGGCCGCGCAGACGATGATCCAGGTCCTCAAGCAGTGCGGCAACGACCTGACGCGCGAGAACGTGATGAAGCAGGCCGCCAGCCTGAAGAACCTCAAGCTGCCATTGATGCTGCCCGGCATCGCGATCAACACCGGCCCGACCGACTTCTTCCCCGTCGAGCAGGCCCAGCTCGCGAAGTTCAACGGCAAGCAGTGGGAGCTGTTCGGGGAGGTGATCGGGAACCAGCCATGACTCAGGGTCGGCCCACTCCCGGCTCGGCGGCTTGTGCTGCTGGGCCGAGGGCGCCGACCTTGAATTTGTGCCAGAGATGGGGCGCGAGCAGGCGCATCGGCATTCTCTGCCGGTGGTAGCGCGCGGCGAGGACCGTCGCCGCCAGACTCTGGCGCATGGCCGGGGTGTGGTCCGGTTCCGTGGGCAGCAGGGCGCGCTCGAGCAGCGGGAGCAGCCACCGGCGATACCGCCACCGCCCCAAGATCTCAGCCGTCGAGTGTGCGGCGTCCTCGGGGACGGGGGTGCCGAGCCATCGAGCGCAGAAGTGGCAGGTAAGCGCGAGAGGTTCGGTGAGCCCCAGTCTTGCAGCCCGCAGCGGCAAGTCCTGCCAGAACCCCCTCTCCGCACTGAAGCGACGAAGCAGGCCGTCGAGGTCGACGAGATCGCGTAGCCGGTCGCGCAGCTCGGAATCGAGGAACAGATGCGCTGCGCTGTGCAGCACCTGATCCGCCGGTTCCAGGACGTGCCAGCCGTCGCGCCGTGTCGGCCGCAGCCGTTCCAGCAACAGATCTGCGTCGACGTTCGTCCGCGCGACCGGGGGAAGGATGTTGTGATGGAGGTCCAGCTCCAGCGCGAGTAGCGGATGCCTCATCGGCGGCACCTCGTGACTCCATTCGAGGTAGTAGCGGCGATCGTGCGCGTCGAGGGGGTATTCGCGCCAGCCCGCATCCTTCAGCCGCCCTTGCGCGTCGGCCAGATGCTGCCTCGGGACGAGGATGTCCAGATCCGAGGGCAGTCGTCCAGCGGCGACCGGCAACTGCTGCTCGATATAGGCAGCTCCCTTGAGCAGCACACGTGGATAAGGGGCGTCGCCGATCGCGACGGCGACGCGCTCCAAGGTCCATTGCGCCGCGGCAATGCGCCATCGCGACAGGCGCTGCTCTGCGATCAGGTGGCGACGGGCCTGCGGCGGCACGCGGTCAATCGAACCTTCGCTGTCCAAGGCCTCGGCCAGCCGGGAAAGCAGGCGCAGCCGTCTCGCCATCCGTACGACGCGCTCCCACTCGCCGATCGGCCAGGACAGTGCCCGCTCCGGCTCCCGGATCGCCCCGAGCCAGGCGAGGCCTTGCGGCGGGGGTGAGGGCGACCTCATCGGGGCGGGTCTTCCTGGCGCTCGATCATCCCCGACCATGCCGCTTCGATCGTTGCCAGGGCTTCCTCGAGGTCGCTGTAGACAAGTTGCCATGCCGGGCACCGCCGGACCAGCTTGACGACGGCTTTGAAGCCGACGGAGCCGAGCAAGCTGTAGTTGAAGGCGTTGAAGGCCAGTGCAGGGAACAGCACGTTTTCCGGGACCGGTTCCCATCGTGTCGGGCTGCCCGCTTCCCATCTGGGCAGCACCGTGGCACCTGGCCGCGCGCCTTCATGACGGCGCACGAAGGCATCTCGCGCAGGCGCGAGATGCGCCACCGTGCCCTTGCGCGTGTTGGGGAACTCCGGCCCGACGACCGCCGCTGGAGCGAAGCGCCGAATCACGTCGATCGACTCGTTCTTGAGGGCAACGGGCTTGAGCACCGGCTGAAATACTTCCGCTTCCGGGCTGAACGCGGCGAATTCGTCGGAAAGCAGGCGCCACCCGCGCAGAGAGAGCGCGGCCGTCAACGTGCTCTTGCCCGAACCGGGCATCGCCGGCAGCAGCAGCGCCAGACCGTTGCGCTCCACCACGCCGGCATGGAGCAGGAGCAGGTCGTTCATTCGCTTGCCGATCAGCCAGTTGCAGCCCCATTCGAAGAGCGGCAGCGGGCTCGTGGCCGGAAACGGTTCGAACGGCTGTACCGTGTCGCTGCGCAGGACGACCTGGCGTCGAATCCAGCGGCGCAGTCCGGGCGCACGCATGATATCGACATGCACGTCGGCCCACTTCCCGTCGGGCACGAACGAGAAATTGGCGTATACGGCTTGAAGCTGGGAGGCCAGGAGCGCGGAATCGCTTCGGGCCCGAAGAGAAATGGCGCCGGTATCGATCCACAGGCCGTCACTTTCGAGTGCGCCCGCGATGTCGGGTAACTCGACTTCGGCGAGCGCACGGCCGGGCCGCGCCGCAGGGGCAGTCACGTCCCGCTGGCTCGCGGGCAGCGCAATTCACGCACCAAGCCCGCTTCGACGAGGCGTGGCCAAGCCCCCTGCACGAGCACCTGCAGCGTGCTGGCCTCGATGCCCGAATCAACGGATAGCTGGGAACACACTTCCTCCGTGCTGCGCGCCCCAGGCTCCAGAACCTCGAGGATCGCTGCGCTCTCGTCGTTGAGGAGCAACGTTTCGAAACTCGCAGGGCTGAAGGCGGCCCAGAGATGCCCGACGGGCTCGATCAGCAGCCCGTCCGCTCGAACGTATTTCGTCATCAACCGACTGCGGCAATGAATGACGTCCAGCACGTCTGGGCGATGGACGACCCGCTGCTTCCTTCCACCCCGACCACACCGATGATCTTCCCGGTGCCGTCGACTCGGACTGCGACATAGCTGCCGTTGTGCGCCAGCGTGCTGCCGGGCTTGGAGGGCGGCGTGGCGAGGAGTTGGCCCACCGTGTAGCCCGAGCCCGAGCCGGCGGTGAAGCATTGCCACTGGCTGGTCGTTAGGTAGGGCGCAGGAGTATTCGCATTCGTCAACGCGACGATATCCGCCCCGCTGACCCACGTGCTGAGGTTCCCCCCGGTGCCGAGCGTCCACAACTGGACCCGCACCCACGTGTCGGTCGTACCCGATGGCAACGCAAGGTACGGGGTATTGACCTGATTGACCACACACCGCAGGTTTGAACCCGCCGCGAACGCGCCGCCGCTGAACAGCGTGAGCGCCGCTGGCGCGCCGAACGCGCCGCGGACCAACCTGCGGCGGGCCTCAAACCTGGTCGACGGAACCTTGCACTTTTCGTTCATGGACCACCCCTTGCCTTGCATGGTGAATCTTCCCACCATAAGGCGGTAGCGTCGCCCTTATGCAGGGGATATCTTGCAGCGGTTCTTGTTGCAGGACGCAGTTGGAGGCATCGGACGGACGGCTTTACCCCTGATTGAGGGGGTGCCCGACGGACGATGGCCGCTCGCGCTGCGGCGAGCAGCCTGCTTCGGCTGGCTTGTACGATGTGGGCCGTCATCGGGCCAATCAGGTCATGCACTCGCCGGAATTCGACAGCCTCCTCCCCGTCCGCCCCTACGACCGCCGCGCCTTCTTCCGCACCGCGCTCGGCAGCGGCTTCGCCGCCGCCGTGCTGCCGGTCGGCGCGCAAACCATCCGCACCGACAGCGAAGGTCTCGCCGTGGGCGAAGTCACCGTTCCCGTCGGCGACTTCAAGCTTCCCGCCTACCGCGCCATGCCGGCGGCAGCCGCCGGGCCGCTCCCGACGGTGCTGGTTGTGAGCGAGATCTTCGGCGTGCACGAGCACATCGCCGACGTTGCCCGCCGCTTCGCCAAGCGCGGCTACCTGGCGATCGCACCCGAGCTGTTCGCGCGCCAGGGCGATCCGGGTTCGTACGGAGAGATCTCCAGACTGCTCTCCGAAGTGATCGACAAGGTGCCCGACGCGCAGGTGCTGGGCGACCTCGATGCCTGCGCGCACTGGGCGGCGGCGAATGGCGGCGACGCCGGCCGGCTCGGCATCACCGGTTTCTGCTGGGGCGGGCGCATCGTCTGGCTGTACGCGGCGCACAACCCGGCGCTGAAGGCCGGTGTCGCCTGGTACGGCCGGCTGGCGGGCGAGCGCAAGCCGCTCACGCCGCGCCAGCCGATCGACCTCGCCGGGGAACTGCACGCGCCGGTGCTCGGCCTGTACGGCGCGAAGGACCAGGGCATTCCGCTGGCCGACGTCGAGCGCATGCGGGCCGCGCTGAGCGGCGGCAGCGCGGCGGCCAAGCGCTCGGAGATCCACGTCTACGCCGAGGCCGGCCACGCCTTCAACGCCGACTACCGTGCGACCTACGTGAAGGCGGCCGCCGACGACGGCTGGCGGCGCTGCCTCGACTGGTTCGCGACGCACGGCGTGGCGGCGCGATGACGCTCGCCTGGATCGTGCTGGCCACCTTCGCCGGTGGGCTGCTGTCGGTGACCATCGCCGCCAGCCTGACGGTGGCGGTGCTGACACGCATGGTGCATCACCTGGTCAGCCTGTCGGCCGGCGTGCTGCTCGCCACGGCCCTGCTGCACGTGCTGCCCGAGGCGTTCGAGAGCAAGGCGAGCCCCCACGGGCTGTTCGCCACCCTGCTGGGCGGGCTGATGTTCTTCTTCCTGCTCGAGAAGGTGGAGCTGTACCGCCACACCCACCACTACGAGGGCGACGGGCACCACCACCATCACCACTTCGACGCCGAGCAGGCGGGCCGCGGCGGCTGGAGCGTGCTGGTCGGCGACAGCATCCACAACTTCTGCGACGGCATCATCATCGCCGCGGCCTTCCTCACCGACACGCGGCTGGGCATCGTCACCTCGCTGGCGATCATCGGCCACGAGATCCCGCAGGAGGTCGGCGACTACATCGTGCTGCTCAACGCCGGCTTCGGCCGCGCCAAGGCGCTGTTCTTCAACGCGGTGTCGGGGCTTTCGGCGGTGGTGGGCGGCGTGATCGGCTACTTCGTCGTCGGGCCGTGGGAGGCGCTCTTCCCCTACCTGCTGGTGATCGCGTCGAGCAGCTTCGTCTACGTCGCCGTCGCCGACCTCATCCCGCAGCTGCAGCAGCGCATGTCGATGCGCGACACTGCGGCGCAGCTCGCCTGGCTGGGCGGCGGCATGGCGATGATCGTGCTCGTCGTGCGCGCGCTCGCGGCGCACTGACGCGCCGGCACGTCAGCGCACGATCAGCACCGGCGTCGTGGTGTGGATCAGCACGCGCTGCGTCTCGCTGCCCAGCAGCAGCGCGCTGACGCCGCGCCGGCCGTGCGACGCCATGACGATCAGGTCGCAGCCCTGCTCCTTGGCGCAGTCGATGATCGCTTCCCAGGGGTGCAGCGCCTCGACGGTCATTGCGTCGCAGCCCAGACCGGCGGCGCTGCAGGCGTCGCGCACCGCCTGCACGCGCGCGGCGGCGATGCGTTCCTGCGCGTCGTAGAACTCCTGCGGCGGCGTCGGCTGCATCTCGGAGATCGCGCTGTAGGGAAAGGGCTCCTTGACGCTCAGCGTGTAGAGCTTCGAGCCCATCACCTTGGCCATGCCGATCGCGGTGTCGACCGCCTTCGCCGTGATGTCGGTGCCGTCGGTGGGCACGAGGATGCGCTGGAACATGCCGGGACCTCCGCTGCGGGCCGCAGGGGGCCTACCGTAGTGCCCCTGGCCGGCCCGGTCAATCGGGCCGATCAGCCGCTGGCGACCGGGCGCTCCGGGTCCGACGACCACTCGCTCCACGAGCCGGGGTAGAGCAGCGAGCCGGCCAGGCCGGCATGCTCCATGGCCAGCAGGTTGTGGCAGGCGGTGACGCCCGAGCCGCACTGGTGCACCACCTCGGTCGGCGCGGCGTCGCCGAGGAGCGGTGCGAACTCGGCGCGCAGCTGCGCCGCCGGCTTGAAGCGGCCGTCGGACCCGAGGTTGTCCTTGAAGAAACGGTGCAGCGCGCCCGGGATGTGGCCGGCCTGCGCATCGAGCGGTTCGACCTCGCCGCGGAAGCGCTCGCCGGAGCGTGCGTCGATCAGCGGAGCGCGGCCGAGCCGGCCCAGCAGCGCGCCGGCGTCGACGCTGCCGACGAGGCTCGGCTGCTCGGGGTAGGGCGGCGCCGAGGCGTCGCGCGGTA
>JBLMVT010000116.1:0-9162 GCA_050256835.1 Betaproteobacteria bacterium
GCGAACACCGCGACCATGAACGCGACGGCGATGAACGGCCAGCCCTCGCGGGCGATCAGCGGGTGCGGGTAGTTCATGGGCGGGGAGGATAAGTCAAAGAGAAGGGCCGCCCTCGGGCGGCCCGCAGGACAGTCCGCCCCTCGGCGTCAGTTCTTCGAAGTGTCGACCAGGCGGTTGCGCTTGATCCACGGCATCATCGCGCGCAGTTTTTCGCCGACCACCTCGATCGGGTGCTCGGCGGTCAGGCGCCGGCGCGACATCAGCGTCGGTGCGCCGGCGCGGTTCTCGAGGATGAAGCTCTTGGCGTAGTCGCCAGTCTGGATGTCCTTCAGGCAGCGGCGCATCGCGGCCTTAGTCTCCTCGGTGACGATCTTCGGGCCGCTCACGTACTCGCCGTACTCGGCGTTGTTCGAGATCGAGTAGTTCATGTTGCCGATGCCGCCCTCGTAGATTAGGTCGACGATCAGCTTCAGCTCGTGCAGGCACTCGAAGTAGGCCATCTCGGGCGCATAGCCGGCCTCGACCAGCGTCTCGAAACCCGCCTTGATCAGCTCGACCGCGCCGCCGCACAGCACCGTCTGCTCGCCGAACAGGTCGGTCTCGGTCTCCTCGCGGAAGTTGGTCTCGATGATGCCGGCACGCCCGCCGCCGATCGCGGTGGCATACGACAGCGCCAGGTCGCGCGCCTTGCCGGTGCGGTCCGCGTGCAGCGCGATCAGCATCGGCACGCCGCCGCCTTGCGTGTAGGTCGAGCGCACGGTGTGGCCGGGCGCCTTGGGCGCCACCATCCACACGTCGAGGTCGGCGCGCGGCACGACCTGGCCGTAATGGACGTTGAAGCCGTGCGCGAAGGCAAGCGACGCGCCCTGGCGCATGTGCGGCTCGACGTCGTTCTTGTAGACGGCGGCGATCTGCTCGTCGGGCAGCAGCAGCATCACTACGTCGGCGGCCTTCACCGCCTCGGCGACCTCGGCCACCTTCAGCCCCGCCTTCTCGGCCTTGCCCCACGACGCACCGCCGCGGCGCAGGCCGACCGTCACCTTCACGCCGCTGTCGGCGAGGTTCTGCGCATGCGCGTGGCCCTGCGAGCCATAGCCGACGATGGTGACCATCTTGCCCTTGATGAGCGAGAGGTCGGCGTCCTTGTCGTAATAGACCTTCATGGTTCTCTCCGTTGAATGCTTCACACGCGCAGGATTCTCTCGCCGCGGCCGATGCCCGACGAGCCCGTGCGTACCGTCTCGAGGATCGCCGTGCGGTCGATGGCGACCAGGAAGGCGTCGAGTTTGGACGAGTCGCCGGTGATCTCGATCGTGTAGGTCTTCTCGGTCACGTCGATGATGCGGCCGCGGAAGATGTCGGCCATGCGCTTCATCTCGTCGCGCTCCTTGCCGACGGCGCGCACCTTCACCAGCATCAGCTCGCGCTCGGTGTAGGCGCCCTCCGTCAGGTCAACGACCTTGACCACCTCGATCAGCCGGTTCAGGTGCTTGGTGATCTGCTCGATCACGTCGTCCGAGCCGGTGGTGACGATCGTCATGCGCGACAGCGAGGCATCCTCGGTGGTAGCGACCGTGAGGCTTTCGATGTTGTAGCCGCGCGCCGAGAACAGCGCGACGACGCGCGACAGGGCACCCGGCTCGTTCTCGAGCAGCAGCGCGATGATGTGTTTCATGGTTTCTCTCCCAGCGCGCTCTTCGGACCGTCGACGGTAATCGACGCCCCTTGGCCACGCCGATCAAGTCATGGATGGAATGTCCGCGGCCGATCCGCGTCTCCGGCCGGCCCGGCGCGCGACGCGGTAACGACGCGCGCTGGCCGGCCTTCGGCGCTTCACAGGTCCTCGGACCCGAGCAGCATCTCCGTGATGCCCTGCCCCGCCTTCACCATCGGCCAGACGTTCTCGGTCGGGTCGGTGCGGATGTCGAGGAAGACGGTGCGGTCGGCGAGCTTCATCGCCTCGCGCAGCGCGGGCTCGACGTCCTTGGGCTTCTCGACCAGCAGTCCGACGTGGCCATAGGCCTCGGCCAGCTTGACGAAATCGGGCAGCGCGTCCATGTAGCTGTGCGAGTAGCGTCCTCCGTAGTCGAGCTGCTGCCACTGCCGCACCATGCCCAGGTAGCGGTTGTTCAGCGACACGATCTTGACCGGCGTCTTGTACTGCAGGCAGGTCGACAGCTCCTGGATGCACATCTGGATCGAACCTTCGCCGGTCACGCACCAGACATCGGACTCCGGCCGGGCCAGCTTGATGCCCATCGCATAGGGCAGGCCCACACCCATCGTGCCCAGGCCGCCGGAGTTGATCCAGCGGCGCGGCTCGGCGAAGTGGTAGTACTGCGCTGCCCACATCTGGTGCTGGCCGACGTCGGACGTGATGTACGTGTCGCGATCCTTCGTCAGCTGCCACAGCAGTTCGACCACCGCCTGCGGCTTGATCACGTCGCCGCTCTTCTTGTAGGCCAGGCACTCGCGCTTGCGCCATTCGTTGATCTGGCCCCACCAGGCGGCCAGCGACTGGGCGTCGGGCCTGGCCTGGGCCTCGCGGATCTGCGTGATCAGCTCCAGCAGCACGTCCTTCACGTCGCCGACGATCGGGATGTCGACCTTGACGCGTTTGGAGATCGACGAAGGGTCGATGTCGATGTGCACGATCTTGCGCTCGACCTGCCCGAAGTGCTTCGGGTTGCCGATCACCCGGTCGTCGAAGCGCGCGCCGACGGCGAGCAGCACGTCGCAGTGCTGCATCGTCATGTTGGCCTCGTAGGTGCCGTGCATGCCGAGCATGCCCAGGAACTTCGGGTCGGTGCCGGGGATCGCACCCAGCCCCATCAGCGTGTTCGTGCAGGGGTAGCCGAGCAGGTCGACCAGTTCGCGCAGCTCGGCCGAGGCGTTGCCCAGGATCACGCCGCCGCCGGTGTAGATGTAGGGGCGCTTGGCCGCGAGCAGAAGCTGCACGGCCTTGCGGATCTGCCCGCCGTGGCCCTTCTTGACCGGGTTGTACGAGCGCATCTCGATGCTCGCCGGATAGTGGAACGGGGCGGTCTTGATCGACACGTCCTTCGGCACGTCGACCACGACCGGTCCGGGCCGGCCGGTGCGCGCGATGTGGAACGCCTTCTTCATCGTCGCCGCCAGGTCGCGCACGTCCTTGACGAGGAAGTTGTGCTTGACGATCGGGCGCGTGATGCCGACCGTGTCGCACTCCTGGAAGGCGTCGAGCCCGATCGCCGGCGTCGGCACCTGGCCGGTGATGATCACCATCGGGATCGAGTCCATATACGCGGTGGCGATGCCCGTCACCGCGTTGGTCACGCCCGGACCCGACGTGACGAGCGCCACGCCGACGTTGCCGGTCGCGCGCGCGTAGCCGTCGGCGGCGTGCACAGCCGCCTGCTCGTGGCGTACCAGCACGTGCTCGATCTGGTCCTGCTTGTACAGCGCGTCGTAGATGTAGAGCACCGCCCCGCCGGGATAGCCCCAGACGTGCCTGACGCCTTCGGCCTGCAGGCAGCGGACGATGATTTCGGAGCCGTTCAGCTCCTTGCCGGTAGATTGCGGCTGCGCACCGGCGGCGCGCTTGACTTCCGCGGCAGACATTTCCATCTCGAACCTCTGTGAATTTCTCTGACGAAAAACCATCGGTGCCCCTCCTCGCGCCCTCGTGAGACGGACTCGGAACCTGCGCGGTCAGAAACAGAGACGCCCGCGGTCGGGCGACCAGCTCGAGACCAAGGTGTTGTGCGAGCCGGGATTATGGCATTGCTGCGCCGCAGCGCCGAGCCGGCGGCGGCCCCCGGAGGGCCCCGAGGCATAATCCGGCGCCTGCGTCTCGGGCGCCCGCCGCCCCTCGTCCTTGGCCACCGACAAAGAACTTGCCGACTTCCTGAAGAGCATCGAGAAGCGCGCGTACAAGCGCGCCGTGTATGCCGTCCGCGACGAGGATGCCGCCCTGGACATCGTGCAGGATTCGATGATCCGGCTGGCCGAGAAGTACGGCGACCGGCCAGCGGCCGAACTGCCGCTGGTGTTTCAGCGCATCCTTTCCAACGCGACGATGGACTGGTTCCGCCGGCAGAAGGTGCGCAATGCGGTCGTGCGCAATTTCTCCGAATTCGAATCGGCCGACGGGGAAGGGGAATTCGACCTGCTGGAAACGCTCGAAGCGGTCGGCGGCTCGGCGGGCAGCGAGAGCGCAGCCGACGCGGTGTCGCGCGCCCAGGTGCTGGGCGTCATCGAGACCGAAATCGCGCGCCTGCCCGGGCGTCAACGCGAGGCGTTTCTGCTGCGTTACTGGGAGGAACTCGATGTCGCGGAAACCGCGGCGGTGATGGGCTGCTCGGAGGGGAGCGTCAAGACGCACTGCTCGCGCGCGGTGCACGCCTTGGCCAAGGCACTGCGGACAACGGGAATCACGTGATCATGAAGTTCCATTCATCCAATGCCGGACGGTCGACCGTCGAGGCGGAGGCGCTGCAGACGCGCTTCGGCCTCGAAGTCGCGGCGCGCCTGGGCGAGGCCGCCGAAATGGTCGCCCCCGATGTCGCCGAACGGCTTCGCTTCGCGCGCGAGCGCGCGCTCGAGCGCTGCCGTGCGGTGCGCGCCGAGGCGCCGGCGCAGGCGGTGCATCCCCTGGGGCAGGCCGGGGGCGCCGCCGTGCTCGGTCTGGTCGGCCGCTTTGCCGCCCCGTGGTGGCTCAAGCTGGCAGGGGCGCTGCCGCTGTTCGCGCTCGTCGCCGGCCTGCTGCTGATCCAGGAATCCAACCGCCAGGCGCAGATCCGTGCCGCCGCCGAGGTCGACGCGGCCCTGCTGTCCGACGACCTGCCGCCCAGCGCATACAGCGATCCGGGTTTCGTCGAGTTCCTGAAGACCGACGACGGCAATTGAGGGGCGTCGCCGTGACGCCCACCTGCCCTCACGCACGACGGCGGCTGGCTGCCGCCTCGATCGCCCTGCTCGGCGCCCTGTGCGTGCTCGGCGTCCCGGCGGCGCAGGCGCAACGGCCGGCCCCCGTGCCGAAGTCAGCGGTCAAGGTCGGCGGAGCGTGGTCGGAGCTCACGCCGGCGCAGCGCAGCGCGCTCGCCCCGCTCGAACACGAGTGGGCCAGCCTCGGGCCCGAACGGCGCGCCAAGTGGCTGCAGGTGGCGGCGCGCTTTCCTTCCATGTCGGAGGCGGAGCGCGAGCGAGCGCAGGCACGCATGAGCGCCTGGTCGCAGCTCAGCCCGCAGGAGCGCGGCCAGGCACGGCTGCGCTACCAGGAGGTTCGCGGCCTGTCGGCGCAGGAACGGCAAGCGCGCTGGGAGCAGTACCAGGCGCTGCCGCCCGAAAAGCGGCGCCAGTTCGCGGGCCATGCGCGCGAGAGCGCCGCACACAAGGTCGAGCCGCCGGCGGCGCGGTCGAACGGTTCGCGCGCCAGCCGCGAAGGCGCGGGCGCGCAGGCCAAGTCCAACCTCGTGCCCAACCCGGCCTTCGCCGCACCGCCCAAGGCCGTCGCGCCGGCGCTGGTCCAGGCCAAGCCCGGGGCGACGACCAACCTGATCTCGAAGTCGCCGAAGCCGCCGCCGCACCAGCAGGTCGGCCTGCCGAAGATCGCCGCGACCCCGGGCTTCGTCGACAGCAGCACACTGCTGCCGCAGCGCGGTCCGCAGGGCGCCGCCACGCGACCGCGGCCAGCGGCCAGCGACAACGACAAGCGTCGATGACCGGCGCCGCCGACGGCAGCCCGCTCGTCACGCCGGGGCTGCCGCGCCGGCTGGCCTGCTTCGTCTACGAGGGAGTGCTGCTGTTCGGCGTGCTGATGGTGGCCGGCTACCTCTATTCCACGCTGACCCAGCAGCGCGACCCCCTGCAGGGGCGCCACGGACTGCAGGCTTTCGTCTTCGTCGTGCTCGGCATCTACTTCGTCTGGTTCTGGTCGCACGGCGGGCAGACCGTAGCGATGAAGGCATGGCACGTCCGGCTGGTGACGCGCGACGGAGGGCCGCTGACGCAGGCGCGGGCGCTGGCCCGCTACCTGCTGGCCTGGCTCTGGTTCGTGCCCGCGCTGGCGGCGCTGTGGCTGGCCGGCGCTCACGGCGGCGGCATGATCGCCGCCGTGCTGGCGGCCGGCATCGTCGGCTATGCCGCGCTGACGCGGCTCGACCGCGACCGCCAGTACCTGCACGACGTGATCTGCGGCACGCGCCTGGTCGACTGGCGCCCCGCGCCCGCCGGCCGCGGCGGACCGCCGGTCGACGCACGGCACAATCGCACTCCATGACGACCACGATCAATCCGCACAAGGGCCGCACCGGGCTCGACCGCCTGCTGCGCGCCACCGGCTATTCGATCGAGGGCCTGAAGCTGGCCTTCCACGGGGAGAGCGCGTTCCGCCAGGAAGCGCTGCTCGCCGTGGTCATGCTGCCGGCCGCGTTCCTGCTCGGCGGCAGCTGGATCGAGGTCGCCATCCTCGCCGGCTCGGTGCTGCTGGTGCTGATCGTCGAGTTGCTCAACTCGGGCATCGAGGCGGCGATCGACCGCGTCTCGCTCGACCTGCATGACCTGTCCAAGCGCGCCAAGGATTTGGCCAGTGCGGCGGTGTTCTTGTCGTTGCTGCTGTGCGCCGGAGTGTGGATCACCGCCTTGCTGCACCGCTTCGCCTGACGCCATGGCAGAAGACCGCTTCTCGCTGTGCGTGTACTGCGGCTCGCGCAGCGGCACCGAACCCGCCCATGCCGACGCCGCGTGGACGGTCGGCACGCTGATCGGAGTGCGCGGCTGGCAGCTCGTGTACGGTGGCGGACGCGCCGGCCTGATGGGCGTCGTCGCGGACGCGGCGCTGGTCGCGGGCGCGCGAGTGGTCGGTGTGATCCCGAAGGCGCTGATGGTGCGCGAACTTGGCCACCAGGGCCTGGCCGAACTGCACGTCGTCGACACCATGCACCAGCGCAAGCAGCTGATGGCCGAGCGCAGCGACGCCTTCCTCGCCCTGCCCGGCGGCATTGGCACGCTGGAGGAGCTTTTCGAGGTCTGGACCTGGCGCCAGCTCGGTTACCACGACCAGCCGGTCGGCCTGCTCAATGCCGCCGGCTACTACGACGGGCTGATCGAATTCCTGCACGAGACCGGCCGCGCCGGCTTCGTGCAGCCGGCGCAGCTCGAGCTGCTGCAGGTCGGGCGCGAAGCACAGCCGCTGCTCGAGCGGCTGCACGCGCTGGCCGCGAGCGCGACGGCGCCGGACGACTACCGCGCGATCTGAGCCCGGCGCGTCAGACCGCCGCCTCGTCGGTCTCGCCGGTGCGGATGCGCACCACCTGCTCGACCGAGGTGACGAAGATCTTGCCGTCGCCGATCTTGCCCGTCTTGGCGGCCTTGACGATGGCCTCGATGCAGCGCTCGACGTCGGCATCCCTGACCACCACCTCGACCTTCACCTTGGGCAGGAAGTCGACCACGTACTCGGCGCCGCGGTACAGCTCGGTGTGGCCCTTCTGCCGGCCGAAGCCCTTCACCTCCGTCACCGTCAGCCCGGTCACGCCGACGTCGGCCAGCGCCTCGCGGACTTCTTCGAGCTTGAACGGCTTGAGGATGGCGGTGATCTGCTTCATGGCACGGCTTGGACGGGTGGAGTCGGCCTAGTGTATTGCAGCGTTCACGGCGCGAACTTGGATGTGATCGGGTAGCGCCAGTCGCGGCCGAAGGCCCGGTGCGTGATGCGGATGCCGACCGGCGCCTGGCGCCGCTTGTATTCGTTGGCCTTGATGAGCCTCGTCACGCGCTGCACCACCTCGGCGTCGAAGCCGGCGGCGACGATCTCTTCGACGCTCTGGTCTTCCTCCATGTAGCGGGCGAGGACGGCGTCGAGCACCTCGTAGGGCGGCAGGCTGTCCTGGTCGGTCTGGCCCGGCCGCAGCTCGGCCGACGGCGCCCGCGTGATGATGCGTTCCGGGATCACCGGCCGCGGCCCCTGCGCGTTGCGCCAGCGTGCGAGGCGGTAGACGAGCGTCTTGGCGACGTCCTTGATCACCGCGAAGCCGCCTGCCATGTCGCCGTACAGCGTGCAGTAGCCGGTCGCCATCTCGCTCTTGTTGCCGGTGGTCAGCACGATCGAGCCGAACTTGTTCGACAGCGCCATCAGCAAGGTGCCGCGAATGCGCGCCTGGATGTTCTCCTCGGTGGTGTCCTCGGCGCGGCCCGCGAACAGCGGCGCCAGGCTGGCACGGAAGGCGTCGAACATCGGCCCGATGGCGATCTCGTCGTGGCGCACGCCGAGCCTTGCCGCCATGTCGCGGGCATCGATCCAGGAGATGTCGGCGGTGTACGGCGAGGGCATCATGACCGTGCGGACCCGCTCGGACCCGAGCGCGTCGACCGCGATCGCCAGCACCAGCGCCGAGTCGACACCGCCCGACAGGCCGATGATCGCGCCCGGGAAACCGTTCTTGCCGATGTAGTCGTGCACGCCGGTGACCAGCGCGCCCCAGGCCTGCGCCTCGATCGACGGCACGTCGGCGACCTCGCCTTGCAGCGTGCCGTCGGCGCTCGCCTCGACCTCGAGCGACCGCTCGACGAACAGCGCGGCGCGCGCCGCGACGCGGCCCTGCGCGTCGAGCGCGAACGAGGCGCCGTCGAAGACGATCTCGTCCTGGCCGCCGGTGAGGTGCGAGTACAGCAGCGGCAGCCCGGTGGCGCGCACGCGCTCGGCCATGCGCGCCTCGCGCTCGCCCTGCTTGCCGAGGTGGAACGGCGAGGCGTTGATCACGCACAGCACCTGCGCGCCCGCCGCCTTGGCGAGCGACGCCGGCTCCTCGAACCAGGCGTCCTCGCAGATCAACACGCCGAAGGCGACGCCGCCGGCCTCGAACACCAGCGGCGGCAGCCCGGCATCGCGGCCCGAGGCGAAATAGCGCCGCTCGTCGAACACCTGGTAGTTCGGCAGCTCGCGCTTGCAGTAGGTGCCGAGGATGCGCCCCCCCGCCAGCACCGAGGCCGCGTTGTAGCGTCGCTGCACCTGCAGCGAGCGCGACCTAAGATCGCCGTCCTCGCCGAACCGATGCGGATGCCCGACCACCACGTGCAACCCCGCGCACCCTGCGAGCTCGCGCGCCAGCGCGGCGAGCCGATCGGCGCAGGCCTGCATGAACGCGGGCCGCAACAGCAGGTCTTCGGGCGGGTAGCCGCACA
>JBLMVT010000117.1:0-9397 GCA_050256835.1 Betaproteobacteria bacterium
CCATCACTTTGATCGGGAAGGGGCTCGGGTACTCGATCAGCGAAGAAGTGTCCATCTTTGTCAGATGGGGGCAGCGCCGGCCGAGTCAAATCGACTGCGCCGCCTTGGCCCCCTGGTAGGCCTCGTACAGCCTCGCATAGACGGGCCCGGGCTTGCCGCGCAGTGCGCCGTGGCCGACCGGCTCGCCGTCGAGCGTCGTCACCGGCAACACCTCCTTGGTGGCCGAGCTGAGCAGCAGTTCGTCGGCGGCGAACACGTCGGCCTCGGGAATCGGGCGCAGGTTGTAGGCGATGCCGATCTCCTCGCACAGCTCGCGCAGCAGCTCGACGCGGATGCCCTCCAGCACGTGCTCGCTCTTCGGCGGCCCGAGCAGCGCGCCCTCGTGCACGACCCACACGTTGCTGCCCGAGGCCTCCGTGAGGAAGCCGTCGCGGAACATGATCGTCTCCAGCGCGCCGCGGTCGGCCGACATCTGACGTGCCAGCACGTTGGCGAGCAGCGAGACGCTCTTGATGTCGCCGCGCTCCCAGCGGAAGTCGCGCGCGCTGATGCAGGCCACGCCCTGGCGGCGCTGCTCGGCCGTCGGCGGCTTCATCGCGCTGGCCATGACGAACACCGTCGGCTCGATGTCGGTCGGCATCACGTGGTCGCGCGGCGCGATGCCGCGCGTGACCTCGATGTAGATCAGCTGGTCGTCGGCCGGGTGCGCGGCGATCAGCCGGCGGCAGCGCTCGAGCCATTCGCCGCGCGCGAGCGGCTCGGCGATGCGGATCTTCGCCAGCCCGCGTTCGAGGCGCGCCATGTGCTCGTCGAAACGGAACAGCCGGCGCCCATACACCGGCACGACCTCGTAGATGCCGTCGCCGAAGATGAAGCCGCGGTCGAGCACCGAGACTCGCGCCTGCGACAGCGGCAGGTACTCGCCGTTCAGGTAGCACAGGCTGTCGACGATCGAGCGGGGGAAGGTCTGCATGATGGGCCGATTATTCGTCGCGCGGGGCGCCGGTCAAGGCTTCATTTGATCCACAGCCGCACGGAATCCCAGGCGCGGCCGATGAGGCCCGCTTCCTCGACCGGCTGCAGCACCACCAGCGGCAGTTCGGCGACCGCCGTGCCCGACGCCGTGCTGACCTTCAGCGTGCCGACGCGCTGGCCCTTGGCCAGCGGCGCCACCAGCGGATCGGTGCGCGAGATCTTCGTCTGCAGCTTGTCACCCTCGCCGCGCGGCACGTCGACGAACACCGCGCCCGGCGCGCCGAGTTCGACCTGGCGGGACTTGCCCTTCCAGACGTCGACGGTGGCGACCGGCTTGCCGGCCTCGAACAGCCGCACCGCGTCGAACGCGGAGAAGCCCCAGTTGAGCAGCTTCTGGCTCTCGTTGGCGCGCGCCTCCGACGACGTCGTGTTGAGCACCACGCTGAGCAGCCGGCGCTTGCCGCCACCGCTGCCGCTGGCGGCGAGGTTGGGGAAGTCGCGCTGCGCACTGGCCACCAGGCAGTAGCCGGCCGCCTCGGTATGGCCGGTCTTCATGCCGTCGACACTGGGGTCGCGGCGCAGCAGCAGGTTGCGGTTGTCCTGCTTGATCCGGTTGTAGGTGTACTCGCGCGTCGAGTAGTAGGTGTAGTAGGCGGGGAAGTCGCGGATGATGTGACCGGCGATCACCGCCATGTCGCGCGCCGTGCTCTGGTGCCCGGGCTCGGTCAGCCCGGTGACGTTCTTGAACGTGGTGTTCTTCAGGCTCCAGGCCTGCGCCTGGCGGTTCATCTGGACGACGAACTGCTCGACCGTGCCGGCGACGCCTTCGGCCAGCGCCACCGAGGCGTCGTTGCCCGACTGCACGATCACGCCGCGCAGCAGCTGCTCGACCGTCGGCGTCATCGTCGTGTCGATGAACATCAGCGAGCCGCCGGCCTTGCGCTCGTCCCAGGCCCGCTTCGACACCGGCAGCGTCTGCTCCAGCGTGAGGCGCTTGTCGCGCAGCGCCTGGAAGGCGATATAGGCGGTCATCAGCTTGGTCAGCGACGCCGGATCCGACGGCGCATCGGCGTCGTGCTCGGCCAGCGTCTGGTGGGTGGTCAGGTCCACCAGCAGCCAGCTCTTGGCGGCAAGTTCGGGCGGCTGGGGTGCCTGGGCCCATGCGCAGACGGACAGGGTCGAAGCGAGCAGGAGGGCAAGCAGTCGTTTCATCGCAAGCGGATACGGAAGGTCAACGCCAGCAGCGCAGCACGATGTCCTTGAGCAGCGTGAGCCGCCCGTGGAAGAAATGTCCGCCGCCGGGGACGACGGTGACGGGCAGCGATTGTGGCCGCGCCCAGTCCAGGGTGGCGGCGAGCGGAACGACGTCGTCGGCATCGCCGTGAACGACCACCGTATCCGGCGGCACGGCCGGCAGGCGGTGCTTCTCGGTCGACGGCGCGACGAGCACCAGGCGGCTCGGCCCGTCGCTGCCGAGGCGGTGCGCCGCCTCGGCAGCGACGTAGCCTCCGAACGAGAAGCCGGCGAGCACCAGCGGCCGGTCGGCGAGTCGCCAGGCGGCGATCACGGCGAGCGCGTCCTCGACCTCGCCACGGCCCTCGTCCCAGGCACCGGCCGAGTCGCCGACGCCGCGGAAGTTGAAGCGCACAGCGCGCAGGCCGAGCTGCACGAAGGCGCGCGACAGCGTCTGCACGACCTTGTTGTCCAGGGTGCCGCCGTACAGCGGATGCGGGTGGCAGACGACGGCGACGCCGCGCGGCGCGTCCGTCGGGTCGTCGATGGCGCAGTCGATCGGGCCGGCCGGACCGGCGATCGACTCGCGCCGCGTGCGCGAGCTCATCGCTCGATGGCGGCGCTAGCGTCCGACATCCGGCGGCAGGCGCAGCCGCTCGACGACCTGGCCGCCCTTGAGGTGCGACTCGACGATCTCGTCGATGTCTTCGTGGTCGACATAGGTGTACCAGACGCCTTCCGGATAGACCACGGCGACCGGTCCGCCCGCGCAGCGGTCGAGGCAGCCGGCCTTGTTGACGCGCACCTTCCCCGGGCCGTTCAGCCGCTCGGCCTTGACGCGCGTCTTGCAGTGCTCGAACGCCGACCGGGCGTCGTGGTCGGCGCAGCAGGCCTCGCCGTTGTCACGCTGATTCAGGCAGAAGAAGATGTGGCGCTCGTAGTAGCTCATCGGTTCGATTGTAGGCAGCGGCCCTGTGCCGTCGGTCAGCCGGTGTCGCGCGCCGCGCTGACGCGCAGCAGCAGGTACAGCATCGCCGCATACGGCCACAGCCAGCCGACCCACTGCGCCACGCCGTGGAAGCGGATGAAGCGGCCCTGCTCCCACGACTGAAGACTTTCAGCGTAGTAGGGGTCGGCCGGCGCCTGCGCGACCAGCGTCACCAGCGCCGTCAGGGTGATCAGGCCCAGCCCCGCCGCCGCCCGCCGCGGCAGTGCGGCGCACAGCGCGGCGACCAGCATGCCGAGCACGAAGGCCGGCGCGACCGCCTCGGTCTGCCAGGCGAACATGTGCTCGGGGCCGAAGTTGAGCGCCGTCGACAGCGTGGTCGTCGCGAAGCCGAAGCCGGCCGCCCCGAGCGGCATGGCGAGCCGCCGCCAGCCCGGCTGCGCCACGCTGTAGGCCAGCAGGCAGGGCGCGAGCAGCCCGAGCGCGATGGCGAGCGTCTCGGTCGGGGTCGGCATCGGCTGCCACGCCGGAGCGCGCTCGGCCAGCCGAGCCGACCAGTCCTGCGGCAGCAGGCTCGACCCCTCGAGCCAGCCCGCGACCAGCGCCGGCAGCCGGGCGATCGCATGGCCGAGCCCGAGCGGCACCGGCGGCGGGAACAGCAGTCCGACCGGCCACAGCAGCAGCAGCGCCAGCGCCCCCGCGCTTGAGGCGATGAACCAGCGATCGCGCAGCGACTGCCAATGGCCGAACCAGCCAGCGCGCTCCAGGGCCGCCGCGATCAGGACGCCGACCAGCGTGCCGGCGCTGTTGAGCGCCCAGTCCTTGGCCGAGGGCACGCGCTGTGGCACGAAGTTCTGCAGTTCCTCCATCGTCAGCGACAGGGCACTGCCCGCCAGCACGGCCAGCAGCAAGGCGCGCGAAAGGGCCACCCCGCTGCGCAGCAGCGCGCCGAACAGGAGCGCGCCAAGCGGCAGGTAGCCGAGCAGGTTGGCGGCGATGTCAAAATGCGGCCAGTAGCGCGGCCAGGGCAGCGTGGCCCATTCGTGCGCCGTCGCCTGCGGCAGCCCATGCCACTGGAACGGGTACAGGCTCGCGTAGGCGATTAGCGCCGCCCAGGCCAGCGCCAGCGGCGTGGCGGAGCTGCGCTGGAGCGGCATCAGAACGGCTTGACGATCACCAGGATGACGATCGCCGCGAACAGCAGCACCGACACTTCGTTGAAGACGCGCAGCCAGCGCTCGCTGCGCGCGTTGGTGAACTGCTCGAACTTGCGCAGCAGCAGGCGGCAGGCGTGGTGGTAGCCGAGCACGAGCAGCACGAGCAGCAGCTTGGCGTGCATCCAGCCCTCGCCGCGGCCGATTCCCCAGTAAAGCCACAGCAGCAGCCCCAGGCCGATCGCCGGGATCATCAGCAGGCTGGCGAAGCGGTACAGCCGGCGCCCCATCAGCAGCAGCCGCTCGCGCTCGGCGTGGCTGTCGGCGTGCACCGAGGCGAGGTTGACGAAGATGCGCGGCAGGTAGAACAGGCCGGCGAACCAGCTCGCCACGAAGATGAGATGCAGCGCCTTGACCCAGAGCATCGGGCGATTATGGGTCGGTGAAGAAAAAGCCCTGGCCGGGAGGCCAGGGCTCGCAAAGCCTTATCGCTGTCAACACAACAAGGCTCCTGCTCAGGGAGGAAAAGCAGGGAATGACGGCCTTGCGGCTATCATTCGAAGGCGACTTTAGCAGAGTCGCAAGCATTTGTGACAGCCCCGAGATCGCGGGGGCGATATGCCGTCAATCCCCATGTTCGCAGCCTTCCCAGCCAACCGGCCACGGCGCCTGCGCCGCGACGAGTTCACGCGCACGCTGGTCCGCGAGAGCTACCTGCACGCCGGCAACCTGATCCTGCCGGTGTTCGTGCTCGACGGCCTGGCCGAGGAGCAGGAGGTCGCCTCGATGCCGGGCGTGAAGCGGCGCAGCGTCGACCGGCTGTTCACCGTTGCCGAGGAGTGCCTGACGCTCGGGGTGCCGGTGATGGCGCTGTTCCCGGTCATCGACCCGGTGAAGAAGACCGAGGACGGCCGCGAGGCGCTCAATCCCGACGGCCTGGTGCCGCGCGCCGTGCGCGCGCTCAAGGACCGCTTTCCCGAGCTCGGCCTGCTCACCGACGTGGCGCTCGATCCGTTCACCACCCACGGCCAGGACGGCCTGCTCGATGCGAGCGGCTACGTGCTGAACGACGAGACGGTCGAGGTGCTGCGCGAGCAGGCGCTGCTGCAGGCCGCCTCGGGTGTCGACATCGTCGCGCCGAGCGACATGATGGACGGCCGCGTCGGCGCCATCCGGGGCGCACTCGAGGGCGCGGGCCACATCCACACGCGGATCATGGCGTACAGCGCCAAATACGCCAGCGCCTTTTACGGCCCGTTCCGCGACGCAGTCGGCTCGAAGGCCAGCCTCGGTCGCGGCAACAAGAAGGTCTACCAGATGGATCCGGCCAACGGCGACGAGGCGCTGCGCGAGGTCGCGCTCGACATTGCCGAGGGCGCCGACATGGTGATGGTCAAGCCCGGCATGCCGTACCTCGACATCGTCCACCGCGTGAAGGAGGCGTTTCACCTGCCGACCTTCGTCTACCAGGTGAGCGGCGAGTACGCGATGCTGAAGGCGGCGGCCGGCCACGGCTGGCTCGACGGCGAGGCGGTCATGATGGAGTCGCTGCTCGCCTTCCGCCGGGCCGGCGCCGACGGCGTGCTCACCTATTTCGCGCTCGACGCCGCGCGCCGGCTGAAGGCCGGCAGCTGAGCAGCGTGGACGCCGCGCCCCGGCCGCTGCGCGTCTTCCACATCGCCGCCGACCAGTTCAGCGAACTCGATGACCTGCCGGCGGAGCTGCCGGCGCGCGGCTACCTGTGGGTCGGCTGCACGCGCAGCGAGTTCGGGACTCGCGTCGCAGACCTGCAGAACGCGCTGCAGCGCTGGGTCGGCGGCCAGCTCGTCGACCTGCACGTCAGCGACCTGCTGAACCGCCACCTCCCCTCGCACTTCGACTACACGTCGTGGTACGACCTGATGGCGTTCCGCCGGCTGTTGCCGACGCCGACCGACGGCGACGCCGCGACCGGCCGGCTGCCGGCGATCGACACCAGCCCGATCGGCTTCGCCGTCTTCGACCGGGTGCTGCTCACCGTCCACCCCGACGACTGCGTCGTGCGCGAGTTCTTCGCTCAGCGCCTCGCGCAGCAGGTTCGCGGCGGCGAGTCGCGCGCTGTAAGGCTGCCGACCAGCCCGGCGGACCTGATGCTGCGCATGCTCAACCACCTGGTGGACAGCTACCTCGAACTGCGCCGCCTGCTGACCCGTCAGTTCGGCGAACTGCAGCAGCAGCTGTTCCGCCCCGGCGGCCGCTTCGACCACTGGCAGATGCTTCTCGAGTCGCGCAACACGCTGCACCTGCTCGAGGACACGTGCGAGGACCAGCGCGCCGCCGTGCAGGAATGGGTCGACGCGCTGGCCGAATGGCCGGCCGAGAGCGACCCGCAGGCCGCGCGCGAGCGCGAGCTGCTCTCGGTGCGTTCGCGCGACGTGCAGGAACACATCGAGCGCGTGCTCGCCCACGTGCGGCGGCTCGAGTCGTCTTCCGAGGCTGCCGTGCAGATGCACTTCTCGGCGCAGGCCAACCGCACCAACGACATCATGCGCACGCTGACCGTGCTGACGGCGATCTTCCTGCCGCTCAACCTGATCACCGGCTTCTTCGGCATGAACTTCGAGGCGCTGCCGCTGATCCACAACCCGCTCGGCTTCTGGCTGACCTTCGGCGCGATGGTGGTCATCGGCATCGGCTTCGTCGTCTACTTCCGCGCCAAGCGCTACCTCGGCGCGCGCCGCTGATCGCCATGCACCTGTCGCCGCGGCAACTCGCCGTGCTGGTCGCGCTGACCCTGATCTGGGGCTTCAACTGGCCGATCATGAAGCTCGGCGTGACGGCCTTCCCCCCGCTGTCGTTCCGCGCGCTGTCGATGTGGCTCGGCCTGCCGGTGCTGCTGGCGGCGATGCGCCTGCTGCGCGTGCCGCTGGCCGTGCCGCGCGCGCAGTGGCACGAGCTGGCCAGGCTGACGGCGACCAACATGCTGTCCTGGCACGTGCTCGCCATCCTCGCCGTGCAGGCGCTTTCGTCGGGCCGCGCGGCCATCCTCGGCTACACGATGCCGGTGTTCTCGGCGCTGTGGGGTCGCGCGCTGTTCGGCCAGCGGCTGGCGCCACGCCAGGCCGCCGGCGTCCTGGCGGCCGCGGTCGGCATCGCATTGCTGCTGTGGCACGAGTTCTTCAACCTCGCCGGGCGACCGCTGGGCGCGCTGATGATGCTGGTCGCCGCCGCCGTCTGGGCGCTGGGCACGCAGCAGTTGCGCCACACGAGCATGACCGTGCCGACACTGGCGATCGCCTTCTGGATGACCGTCCTCACCACGCTGGTGATGACCATCCTCGCCGCCATCGTGGAGCGACCGCAATGGCGCGCACCCGACGCCGTGGTCTGGGCCGCGATCGTGTTCAACGCCGTCGCCGTGTTCGGCTACGCGCAGCCCGCCTGGTTCTATCTCGCGCGCACGCTGCCGCCGGTCGCCTCGACGCTGTCGGTGATGTTCATTCCCGTGCTCGGCGTGGTCGCCGGCGCGCTCTGGCTGGGCGAGACGCTGCACTGGCAGGACTTCGCGGCGATCGTGCTGATGGTCGCCGCGATCGCCTCGGTGCTGTGGCCGGGCCGCGGCGCGCCGCGCCCGGCGGTCGAGCTGGAATAAGCGTCAGCTGCGGTACGGATCGGCGAAGCCCAGGTGCGCCAGCACGGCGCTCTCGCGCGCCTGCATCGCCCGCGCCTCGTCGGCGCGACCGTGGTCCCAGCCCTGCGCGTGCAGCGCACCGTGCACCAGCAGGTGGGCGTAGTGCGCGGCCGGGTCGATGCCCTGTTCGCGCGCCTCGCGCTCGACCACCGGCGCGCACAGCACGAGGTCGGCGACGACCACCGGCTCGCCCTCGTAGGCGAAGGTCAGCACGTTGGTCGCGTAGTCCTTGCCGCGGAATTTGCGGTTCAGCGAGCGGCCTTCGTCGGCGCCGACGACGCGCACGGTGAGCTGCGCGGGCGCCTCGAGCGCCGCGCGCAGCCAGCGCGCGACGCGGTGGCGCGGCAACAGCGCCCGGTGTGTCGCGTCGGCGAACTGCAGCGACAGCGCCAGCGGCGGTGCGGCCATCAGGCGAGTTCGGGGCGCGCCGCTTCGTAGGCCTCGACGATGCGCGCAACCAGCGGGTGGCGCACCACGTCGGCCGAGGTGAAGCGCGTGATGGCAATGCCGCGCACGCGGCGCAGGATGCGCTCGGCCTCGATCAGCCCGCTCTTCACGCCCTTGGGCAGGTCGACCTGGCTGGTGTCGCCCGTGACGACGCACTTCGAGCCGAAGCCGATGCGCGTCAGGAACATCTTCATCTGCTCGCTGGTCGTGTTCTGCGCTTCGTCGAGGATGACGAAGGCGTGGTTCAGCGTGCGCCCGCGCATGAACGCAAGCGGCGCGATCTCGAGCAGGCCCTTTTCGAACGCCTTGGTCACGCGGTCGAAGCCCATCAGGTCGTACAGCGCGTCGTAGAGCGGGCGCAGGTACGGGTCGACCTTCTGCGTCAGGTCACCGGGCAGGAAGCCCAGCCGTTCGCCGGCCTCGACCGCCGGGCGCGTGAGGATGATGCGCTGCACGCCGCTGCGCTCGAGCGCGTCGACCGCGCAGGCCACGGCCAGGAAGGTCTTGCCGGTCCCGGCGGGCCCGATGCCGAAGGTGATGTCGTGGCCGAGGATGCTGCGCAGGTAGGCGAGCTGGTTGGGCGTGCGGCCCTTCAGGTCGGCGTGGCGCGTGCGCAGCTCGATCTCGTCGTCGTCGGCCGCGCGAGGCCGCGTGCGCCGGGAGGCCGCCGAAGCGCCGGTCGCCTCGACCAGCGCGAGCTGGAACGCCTCGGGCGCGATCGGCCGGCGCGCGCGGTCGTACAGCGACTGCAGCAGCGCCACCGCCCGCTCGGCCGCCGCCTTGCCGCCCTCGACGACGAAAGACTCGCCGCGCCGCGCGATGCGCACGTCGAGCGCGGCCTCGATGCTTCGCAAGTGGCCGTCCAGCGGACCGCACAGGTGCGACAGGCGCGCGTTGTCGGACGGAATGAAGGCGTGGCGAAGGATCACGGCTCGCACTGTGCGAAAGCGGCATTGTCGCCGCAGTGGCCTC
>JBLMVT010000118.1:0-7099 GCA_050256835.1 Betaproteobacteria bacterium
GAGACATCCAAGATGAAGACGCCCCGCCTCCTTGCCCTGGCCGCCGCGCTCGCCGCGGCCGCGCCGTTCGCCGCGCACGCCCAGCAAGTCGTGCTCAAGGTGCACCACTTCCTGCCCGCGACGTCGAACGCGCAGGTCAACCTGATCCAGCCCTGGTGCGACAAGGTCGCCAAGGAATCGAACGATCGGCTCAAGTGCCAGATCTACCCGGCGATGCAGCTCGGCGGCACCCCGCCTCAGCTGTTCGACCAGGCACGCGACGGCGTCGCCGACATCGTCTGGACGGTGCCGACCTACTCGGCCGGCCGCTTCACCAAGTCCGAGGTGTTCGAGCTGCCGTTCATGGTGCCGAGCGCGAAGATCGGCAGCCAGGCGCTGTGGACCTACGTGCAGAAGAACGCGCTCGACGAATTCAAGGGCACGCACCTGATCTTCGTGCACGTGCACGACGGCGCGGTGCTGCACACCAACAACAAGCCGGTGAAGACGCTCGAGGACCTGAAGGGCCTGAAGCTGCGCGGCGCCACGCGCATCAACGCGCGCGTGCTGACGGCGCTGGGCGCGACGCCGGTGCAGATGCCGCTACCGGCGGTGACCGAAGCGATCACCAAGGGGGTGATCGACGGCGCCGTCGTGCCCTGGGAAGGCGTGCCGGCGATCAAGCTGCAGGAGATCACCAACTACCACATCGAGGTGCCGGCCGGTATGCCGCGCTTCGCCAACACGATCTTCGCGTTCGCGATGAACCAGGCGAAGTACGACAGCCTGCCCGCCGACCTGAAGAAGGTGATCGACGACAACGGCGGGCTGCAGGCCTCGGCCGACGCCGGAGCGAAGGCGTTCGACGCCGTCGTCGACAAGCACCGCAAGCTGGCGAGCGATCGCGGCAATCACTTCTACACGCTGACCGAGACGGAGGTGCAGCGCTGGGCCAAGGCCGCCGAGCCGGTCGAGGTCGAATGGGTCAAGGAGGTCGACGCCAAGGGCGCCGACGGCAAGAGGCTGCTGGAGGAAGCGCGCGCCCTGATCAGACAGTACGCGAAGCAGTAGCCGAAGACGGCCGGCATTCGCGGCCGGCGCGCTGGCAGTCGGCCAGTGCGCGGCCGGCGTTGCGACCGTGGCGCTTGCGCAGCGCCGGTCGCGCCGGCTCGACCACGTCGGCCGGCTCGCCCGAGACCCAGCGCACGACCCGGGTCGCGTCGGCAGCCCGCTGCGCGCCGCGCACCGCGCCCATCAGCACGACGATCAGCGTGCGACCGGCGGCGCGCGCACGCATCACGAGGCAGCTGCCCGCCTCGTTGGTGAAGCCGGTCTTCGAGAGCAGGATGTCCCAGCCGGGCTTGCCGACCAGCGGGTTGGTGTTGCGCACCGCCCAGCGCCGGCCGTTGACGACCGTCGTGTGCGAGGCGCTGCTGGCGATGCGCTCGATCTCGGGGTAGGCGGCGGCGGCGCGAACCACCGCCGCCAGGTCGGCGGCGCTCGCCTGGTTGGCGGGCGACAGCCCGGTCGGCTCGTCGATGCGCGTGTCCTTCAGGCCGAGCTCGACGATCTTGCGCTGCACCGCGACGCGAAAGCCGTCGAGCCCGCCCGGATAGGTGCGTGCCAGCGCGGCGGCGGCGTGGTTGTCGGAGGCGATCAGCGCCAGCTCGAGCAGGTTGCCGCGCGACAGCACCGCGCCCGGCGGCAGCCCGCGCTTGGTGTGCTTGAGCGAGTCCATGTCCGCCTCGTCAACCCGGACCGGCTCGTCGGGGTCGAGGCGGGCGTCGAGCACGACCATCGCCGTCATCAGCTTGGTGATCGAGGCGATCGGCGCGGCCGTCTCGGCGTCCTTCTCGAGCAGCACCTCGCCGGTCGATTCGTCGATGACGAGCGCGTGCGCCGATCGGACGTTCGGTTCGCCCGCCAGCGCGGAGCCGGTCACGAACAGCGCGGCGGCAAGCAGGAGCCAACGGTGCAGGAAGCGGGACATCGGTGCGCAATCGCGGACGGGGGACCTATGGTTAACGGCGAAGGCCGCGTCCGCTACACCCGGCCGAGGGGAGAAGTCGCGCACGATTCCACGCGAACAGGGGGTTCCTACAATCGGCCCTCACTTTCGAGAGGCCCGCGATGATCGTCGAGCGTATCTGGACCGGCAACGCCTACCGCAACTTCAACTACCTGATCGCCTGCCCGGAGACCGGCGAGGCGCTGGCGATCGACCCGCTCGACCACGGCAAGTGCCTGCAGGCCGCCAGGGCCAACGGCTGGCGCATCACGCAGATCCTGAACACGCACGAGCACCACGACCACACCGGCGGCAACGCGGCGATGGTCGAGGCCACCGGCGCGACGCTGATCGCGCATCACAAGGCCGGCGGGCGCATCGCCGGCGTCGACCGCGGGGTGAAGGCGGGCGACGTGATCAAGGTCGGCCGCACGGTCGAACTGGAGTGCCTGGATACGCCGGGCCACACGATGTGCCACGTCTGCCTGCGCTCGCACACCGAGCAGCCGGCGTTGTTCTCGGGCGACACGCTGTTCAACGCCGGCGCCGGCAACTGCCACAACGGCGGCGACCCGGGCGCCCTGTACGCGACCTTCGTCGACCAGCTCGCGAAGCTGCCCGAGGACACGCTCGTCTATCCGGGGCACGACTACATCGAGAACAACCTGCGCTTCACGCTCGCGCGCGAGCCCGACAACGCCGCCGCCCGCGAGCGGCTGCCGCAGGTCGAGGGCCACGACCCGGCCGCCTCCGCGGTGACGACGCTGGCCGAGGAAAAGTGCTTCAACGCCTTTTTCCGGCTCGCCAGCCCGAGCCTGATCGCGAAGCTGCGCGAGGCCTTCCCCGAGCTGCCCGAGCAACCCGACGCGAAGACGGTGTTCCTGAAGCTGCGCGAGTTGCGCAACCGCTGGTGACCGGCGCGGTCGGCGCCGCTAGGGACGCGCCTTCAGCGCGTCGAGCAGCGGGCCGACGATGTCCAGCGGCAGCGGGAAGACGATGGTCGAGTTCTTGTCCGCCGCGATAACGGTCAGCGTCTCCAGGTATCGCAGCTGCAGCGCCTGCGGCTGGCGGGCCAGGATCTCGGCGGCCTCCGCCAGCTTGGTCGACGCCTGCAGTTCGCCCTCGGCATGGATCACCTTGGCGCGCCGCTCGCGCTCGGCCTCGGCCTGGCGCGCGATCGCGCGGATCATGGTGTCGTTCAGGTCGACGTGCTTGATTTCGACGTTGGTGACCTTGATGCCCCAGGTGTCGGTCAGCGCCTCCAGGCTCTTCTGGATGTCGAGGTTGAGCTGCTCGCGCTCGGACAGCATCTCGTCGAGGTCGTGCTTGCCGAGCACCGAGCGCAGCGTCGTCTGCGCGAGCTGGCTGGTCGCGGCGAGGTAGTTCTCGACCTGGATGATCGCGCGCTCCGGGTCGAAGACGCGGAAGTACAGCACCGCGTTGACCTTCACCGACACGTTGTCGCGCGAGATCACGTCCTGGGTCGGCACGTCGAGCACGACCACGCGCAGCCCGACCCGCACCATCTGCTGGATGCCCGGGATCAGGATCACCAGCCCCGGCCCCTTGACCTTCCAGAAGCGGCCGAGCTGGAACACCACGCCACGCTCGTACTCGCGCAGGATGCGCAGCGACGCCGCCGCCAGCAGCAGCAGCAGGATCACCACGCCGCCCAAGCCCAGGGGTATGAACACGATCAGCCTCCTTGCGCCGCGTCGACGGGCGCCACCTCGAGCGTGTTGCCGCGCACGCGCAGCACGCGCACGCGCTGGCCGGCGTGCAGCCCGGCGCCGCCTTCCACCCGCCAGTGCTCGCCCTGCACCAGCGCCCAGCCGCCGCCCGCGCCGAACTCGACCAGCTCGCCGGTCGCGCCCAGCAGCGTCGGCGCGCCGCTGACCACCGGACGGCGCCTGGCCTTGGCCGCCATGCCCGCGACGGCCAGCACGAACACCGCCGAGATCAGCGTGATCGCGCCGACCAGCGCCGGAGGCACGCCGAAGCCCGGCGCGTCGCTGTCGACGAGCAACACGGCACCGATGGCCAACGCCACCACGCCGCCGAGCCCGAGCGCGCCGTAGCTCGGCAGGAACGCCTCGCCGACGAGTAGACCCATGCCGAGCAGCAACAGGCCCAGGCCCGCGTAGTTGATCGGCAGCATCTGGAACGCGAACAGCGCCAGCAGCAGGCAGATCGCGCCGACCACGCCCGGCAGCACGAAACCGGGGTTGGAGAATTCGAACAGCAGGCCGTACAGGCCGACCATCATCAGGATCAGCGCCAAGCTCGGGTCGGCGATCACCGAAAGCAGCCGGCTGCGCCAGTCGGGGGCAAAGTCACGCGCCGGCGCTCCGTGCGTGGCGAGCCGCAGGCTGCGTCCGCCGGCTTCCAGTTCGCGCCCGTCGAGCTGGCGCAGCAGGTCGGGCACGTCGGCGGCGACGAGCGTGATCACGTTCATCTTCAGCGCCTCGCTGGCCGACAGGCTGACCGACTGGCGCACCGCCTGCTCGGCCCATTCGACATTGCGCCCTCGCAGCTCGGCCAGGCTGCGGATGTAGGCCGAGGCGTCGGCCAGCCGCTTGGCCTGCATCGCGTCGCCGCCGTGTTCCCCACTGGCCTCGCCGGCGCTGCCCGAGGCGGCCGAGGGCGGCGGCGTGGGGCTCGCGGGCGCGCCACCGCCCGGCATGGGCATGCCGATCGCCACCGGCGTCGCCGCGCCGAGGTTCGAGGCCGGTGTCATCGCCGCCACATGGCTCGCGTACAGGATGTAGGTGCCGGCGCTGGCGGCGCGTGCCCCACCGGGCGCGACGAACGCGGCCACCGGCACCGGCGAGGCGAGGATGTCCTTGATGATGGCGCGCATCGCGGTGTCGAGCCCGCCGGGGGTGTCGATCTCGAGCACCGCGAGCTGCGCGTCCTGCTTGGCCGCGAAGGCCAAGCCGCGATGCAGGTAGTCCGCGGTGGCCGGGCCGATCGCGCCGTCGACGCTCAGCACCACCACCGGCCGCGGCGGCGCCGGCACGGCACCGGCGTCGGCCGCGAGAAAGGCCTGCACGAGGAGAACCCAGACCAGCCATCGGCCAGCGGCACCCATGCGGCCATCTTAAGCGCGACGCCGTGCGCCGGGCGCCTATCGCTGCAGCCGCCGGTATTCGCCGTAATGGCGGATCGCCTGCCGGCGCCGGCCGGCCTGCTCGTGCAGGCGCGCCGCGTTGTAGTGCGCGTCGGCGAATGCCGGGTCGAGCCGCAGGCTCGCCTCGTAGCAGGCCAGTGCCTCGTCGGGGCGCCGCAGGTCCTCGAGCGCGATGCCGAGGTTGTAGTGCAGCGGCGCGGCATCGGGCCGGTGCGCGAGCGCCTCGCGGTACAGCGCCGCCGCCTCCTCGCAGCGGCCCGCTTCGCACAGCAGGCACCCGAGGTTGAGCCGGGCATCGAGATGGCCCGGCGCGAGCCGGATCGCCTCGCGATACGCGGCCTCGGCGGCGGCGCGGTCGCTCGCCTCGGCCGCGGCGCCGCGCTCGAACCAGCGGGCGGCGTCCGCTTCGAGCGGATCGGGCGGCGACGCCAGCACGCGCACCTCGCCGGCCGGCGTCGGCCGGACCTCGAAGTCGAGCAGCAGCTGCCCGGAGTCGACGTGGCGCTGCGTGCCGCCCTCGCGCACCACGATCTCGCTGCCGACCGCGCTGATGCGCAACCCCGACAGCGGCAGTTCGGCGGGCAGGCTGGCCTTCAGATGGCGCAGCGAGCGCAGGATCTTGCGCGGTGCGATGTGCTGCGCCTGCAGGCTGCGCGCGGTGCGCAGCAGCACGACGTCGGCGAAGCTGAAGCGCAGGCTGTTGCGCGGGCCGCGGCCGGGCGTCACGAAGCCGGCGGCGACCAGCCCGCGCACGACGGCGGGCGACAGACCGAGCAGCGATTGGACGTCGCGCAGTGTGTACGACGAGGGCATCCGCGCGTCACTTGCGCGCGCGGGCGCGTCGCGTCGCCGGCGCTTCCTCGGCCGGCGCCGGCGCGGGGGCGCGCTTCGGCCCCTTGCGCTCCTTGAGCTCGGGCTGCGGCTCGGCCACGGCCTTCTTGCGGCCGAGGCTGGCGCGCAGGGCCTCCATCAGGTCGATCACCTGTCCGCCCGCCGCCTCCTCCGGCGCCTGGCTGACGACGACCTGCTTGCCGGCGATCTTCTCGTCGATCGCCGCTTGGATGCGCGCCTTTTCCTCGTCCTTGAAGGCGCTCGGGTCGTAGCGATCGGCCGAGATCTGGTCGATCAGCTGCCGGGCCAGCGCCAGTTCACCCGCCTGCACCGGCACGTGCTCGACCTGGAGGTCCTGCATCGAGCGCACCTCGTCGGCGTAGAGCAACTGCTGCAACACCAGCCCGTCCTCGCCCGGTCGCACCTGCACGACGTACTGCTTGCCCTTCCAGTTCCAGGTCGCCAGCGCGCAGCGCCCGCTGTCGCGCATCGCCTCGCGCAGCAGGTTGTACGGCTTGGCGCCGCGCTTGTCGGGCGCGAGGTAGTAGGCCTTGTCGTAGTAGATCGGGTCGACCGAGGCCAGCGGGACGAACGACACGATGTCGATCGTATGGCGCGAGGCGTCCTCCAGCGCCTTCAGCTCCTCGGGCATGAAGGTGACGTAGCGGTCCTTGTCGAACTCGTAGCCCTTGACCAGGTCGGCGCGTTCGACCGGGATGTTCTCCTTGATGCACACGTACTGCTGGCGCACGCGCGAGCCGCAGGTGTGCAGCAGGTTGAAGCCGATCCCCGCGGCGCTTTCGGTCGCCGAGTAGACCTTCACCGGGATCGACACGAGCCCGAAGCTGAGCGAAAGCGAGGCGATAGAGCGAGCGGCCATGGGGCACCTGGGTCCGGGTCAGGGGCTGCCAGCGTACGACTTTCACGCGGGGCGCTCAACCGTCGGACTGCGCGGGCGCCGGTCGGGCCGTTCGCCGCCGCATTTGACAAACCAACCACCCCTCCCTAGGCTCTTCGAGGAGGGTCCATCCGCCATGCAGCCCGTCGTCAGTCGCCGTGAGCCCCCGCGCTTCCTGACGCTGTGGCAGATCCGCTTTCCGATCGGCGCGATCGCATCGATCGGCCACCGCGTATCCGGGGCGCTGCTGCTG
>JBLMVT010000119.1:0-3810 GCA_050256835.1 Betaproteobacteria bacterium
TCTACCGCAAGTACACGCGCCACCGCGCCGCGCTGACGGCGGTCGTGATCAGCTACCGGCCGCGCTCGGCGCTGCGCGACGCGGGCCGCGCGCTCGGCTTCGACCTCGACCGCATCGACGCCGTCTCGAAGAGCCAGCACTGGTTCGACGGGCGCACCATCGACCCCGAGCGGCTGCGCGAGAACGGCTTCGACCCCGAGGCGCCGCTGGTCAAGCTGTGGATCGAGCTGACGCAGTCGCTGATCGGCTTCCCGCGCCACCTGTCGCAGCACGTCGGCGGCTTCGTCATCGCGCGCGACCGGCTCGCCGAGCTGGTGCCGGTCGAGAACGCGGCCATGCCCGACCGTTCCGTGGTGCAGTGGGACAAGGACGACCTCGACGCGCTCGGCCTGATCAAGGTCGACCTGCTCGCGCTCGGCATGCTGAGCGCGATCCGGCGCGCGCTGGCGTTCGTCTCGGCGAAGCGAGGGCAACCGTTCGCGATGGGCGACGTGCCGCGCGACGATGCGTCGACGTACGACATGCTGTGCGCGGCCGACACCGTGGGCGTGTTCCAGGTCGAGAGCCGCGCGCAGATGAGCATGCTGCCGCGCCTTCGGCCGCGCGAGTTCTACGACCTCGTCGTGCAGGTCGCGATCGTGCGCCCCGGGCCGATCCAGGGCGGCATGGTGCACCCGTACCTCAAGCGCCGCTGCGGCCAGGAGCCCGTCGAGTACCCGAGCGACGAGATCCGCCGGGCGCTCGAGCGCACGCTCGGCGTGCCGATCTTCCAGGAGCAGGTGATGCAGCTCGCGATCCTCGCCGCCGACTTCACGCCCGGCGAGGCCGACCGGCTGCGCCGCGCGATGGCGGCGTGGAAGCGTCGCGGCGGGCTCGGGCCGTTCGAGCAACGGCTGGTCGGCCGCATGGTCGAGAAGGGCTACGCGCCCGAGTACGCCGAGCGCATCTTCAGGCAGATCGAGGGCTTCGGCGAATACGGCTTCCCCGAGAGCCACGCCGCGAGCTTCGCGCTGCTCGCCTGGATGAGCGCGTGGCTCAAGCGCCACCACCCCGATGCCTTCCTCGCCGCCTTGCTGAACAGCCAGCCGATGGGCTTCTACGCCCCGGCGCAGCTGATCCGCGACGCGCGCGCGCACGGCGTCGAGGTGCGGCCGGTCGACGTGCGGGCGAGCGGGTGGGAAAGCGCCCTGGAACCGGGGCCGCCGCCGCTCCATGCCGTGCGCCTCGGCCTCGACCGCATCAAGGGCCTGTCGAAGGAGGCCGCCGAGCGCATCGTCGCCGCGCGCGCCGAGGCGCCTCTCACCACGCCCGAAGACTTTGCCCGCCGCGCCGCGCTCGATGCGCGCGCGCTCGACCTGCTGGCGCAGGCCGACGCGCTCGCAGGCCTGACGGGCCACCGCCACCACGCCGCCTGGGCCGTAAAGGGCATTGACACGCGGCCCACCGCGCTGCTGCGCGCGACGCGCGTGCACGAGCCGGCGGTCGCGCTCGACGCGCCCGGCGCCGCCGAGGAGATGCTGGCCGACTATCGCGCCACCGGCTTCTCGCTCGAGCACCATCCGCTGGCGCTGCTGCGCGCGCAGCTGGCCGAATTCCGCGTGCAGCCGGCGGCCGTGCTGCGCACCTATCCCGACGGCCGGCTGGCGCGCGCGAGCGGGCTGGTCACGCACCGCCAGCGGCCCGACACCGCCAAGGGCACGATCTTCGTCACGCTGGAAGACGAGACCGGCGCGGTCAACGTCATCGTCTGGCCCCGGGTCGGGCAGGCGCAGCGCAAGCCCCTGGTCGCGGCAAGGCTGCTCACCGTCTACGGCATCTGGCAGCGCGAGGGCGAGGTCATGCACCTGGTGGCGACGCGGCTAATCGACCACACCCCACTGCTCGGCGGGCTGGCCGCACGCAGCCGTGACTTCCGCTGACGCCAACGGCCGCAGAATTGATGCAAGCCAAGGTGGCGCTGCCCGGCACAGGTTAGCGTTACCCGTTCGCCTCGCGTTCTGCGTTAGCCTGCCCGCTTCATGCTGCTGCCTTCCGATCCCGCGCCTTCCGCCATCGAGCCGGCGCTGCGCCCGCTGCTCGCCGCCAGCGGGCTGCGCGCGCTGCACATGGGCGGGCGCGAGCTGCTGCCGGTGGTGCAGGGCGGCATGGGCATCGGCGTGTCGGCGCACCGGCTGGCCGGCAGCGTCGCTGCCGAGGGCGCGGTCGGCACGATCTCGTCGGTCGACCTGCGCCGCCACCATCCGGACCTGATGGAGCGCACGCGCGGGCTCGGCGTCGGCCCGAACGCCAAGGCCACGATCGATGCCGCCAACCTCGAGGCGCTCGAGCGCGAGATCGACGCCGCGCGCGCGCTCGCCGGCGGCCGCGGGCTGCTCGCGGTCAACGTGATGCGCGCCGTCGCCGAGTACGCGCACTACGTCAAGCGCTCGATGGAATGCGGCATCGACGCCGTGGTCGTCGGCGCCGGCCTGCCGCTGGACCTGCCCGACCTCGCCGTAGAACACCCCAAGGTGCTGCTCGTGCCGATCCTGTCGGACGCGCGCGGCGTGCAGCTCGTGCTGCGCAAGTGGGAACGCAAGAAGCGCCTGCCCGACGCGATCGTGCTCGAGCATCCGCGCTGGGCCGGCGGCCACCTCGGCGCGGCGCGCATCGCCGACCTCGAGGATCCGCGCTTCGACTTCGAGCGCGCCGTGCCCGACACGCTGGTCGCGCTGCGCGCCGCCGGCATCGAGCGCGAGGTGCCGGTGATCGCCGCCGGCGGCATCCGCAGCCTGGCCGACATCCGCCGCCTGCAGGGCCTGGGCGCGGCGGCGGTGCAGCTCGGCACGCCGTTCGCCGTCACCGCCGAGGGCGACGCGCACCCCGAGTTCAAGCGCGTGCTGGCCGAGGCGAGTGACGCCGACCTGGTCGAGTTCGTCTCCGTCGCCGGACTGCCGGCGCGCGCGGTGCGCACCCCCTGGCTCGCCAACTACCTCAAGCACGAGGCACGGCTGCAGGCGGTGGCGCACAAGAAGCCGCGCTGCACCAAGGTGTTCGACTGCCTGGCGCAGTGCGGGCTGCGCGACGGGCTGCACGGCTGGGGCCAGTTCTGCATCGACCAGCAGCTGGCTGCCGCGCTCGCCGGCGACGTGAAGCGCGGGCTGTTCTTCAGCGGACGGGGCGCGCTGCCGTTCGGCCGGCAGATCCGCAGCGTGCGCGAGCTGCTCGTGCGCCTGCTCGGCGGCGACGCTGCGCCGGCGCATGCCTGACGGCGCCGCCGCCCCGCCCGCGGGGCGCTGGCGTCTCGCCCATCTGCTCGACGCACCGCACCGCATCGCCTTCTTCGGCGCGGCGCTCGTGCTCGCGCTGGGGGCGACCTGGTGGGCCGGCGTCATCGTCGCGACGACCGCGGGCATCGTGCTGCCGTGGGCACTGCCCTCCTCGCTGGCGCACGGCCTGCTGCTGGGCTTCGGCTTCATGCCGCTGTTCTTCGCCGGCTTCGTGTTCACCGCCGGGCCGCGCTGGCTGCGCGTCGACGGCCCGCCGGCGCGGGCGATCGCGCCGATGGTCGCCGCCTTCGTCGCCGGCTGGGCAGCCTTTCTCGCCGGCTGCCACCTGCAGGCCGAACTCGCCGCGGCCGGGCTGGCGATGGCCGGCCTGTCGTTCGCCGCGATCGTCTTGCGCTTCGCCGCGCTGGTCGCGAAGAGCCGCGTCGCCGACCGGTTGCACCCGAAGCTGATCGCCATCGGCTGCGGCGTGATCGCGCTGGCGCTGCTGGCCGCGGCCTGGGCGCTCGCCGAGGGCGCGCTGCCGCTGGCGCGCGCGGCGCTG
>JBLMVT010000120.1:0-11291 GCA_050256835.1 Betaproteobacteria bacterium
GGCGCACGTTCGAGCAGGCGATGGTGCTGGTGAACCCGCAGACCGACGCGCGCACGGTCACCGTCGAGGCCGGCTGGCGGCGTCTGCTCGCCAAGCAGGACGCGCTGACCAACAACGGCCAGACCGTGACGACACTCACCTTGCCGGCCAAGGACGGGATCGTGCTGGTGCGTACGCGCTGACCGTGCGCGGCGCGCCTCACTTCATCACGTCGCCCAGGCACAGGTATTTGATCTCGACGTAGTCGTCGATGCCGTGGTGCGAGCCTTCGCGCCCCAGGCCCGATTGCTTGACGCCACCGAACGGCACCTCGGCCGTCGAGATCAGGCCGGTGTTGACGCCGACCATGCCGTACTCGAGCGCCTCGCCGACGCGGAAGATGCGCCCGATGTCGCGGCTGTAGAAGTAGCTCGCCAGGCCGAACTCGGTGGCGTTGGCCAGGCGGATCGCCTCCTCCTCGGTCTCGAAGCGGAACACCGGCGCCACCGGGCCGAAGGTCTCCTCGCGCGCGCACAGCATGTCGGCCGTCGCGTTGGCCAGCACGGTGGGCTCGTAGAAACGTTCGCCGATTCTGTGCCCGCCCGCGAGCACCTTGGCGCCCTTGGCCAGCGCATCGGCGACGTGCGACTCGACCTTGGCCATGCCTTGCGCGTCGATCAGCGGCCCCTGCGTCACGCCGGCCTCGAAGCCGTTCCCGACCTTGATCGACTTGGTGCGCTCGGCCAGCCGCTCGACGAAGCGGTCGTAGATGCCGGCCTGCACGTACAGCCGGTTGGCGCACACGCAGGTCTGGCCCGAGTTGCGGTACTTGCTGACCATCGCGCCTTCGACTGCGGAATCGAGGTCGGCGTCGTCGAACACGATGAAGGGCGCGTTACCGCCGAGTTCGAGCGACAGCTTCTTCACCGTCGGCGCGCACTGGCGCATCAGGATGCGGCCGACCTCGGTGCTGCCGGTGAACGAGAGGTGGCGCACGACGTCGCTCTCGCACAGCACCTTTCCGACCTCGATCGAGTTGGCCGCGTCGGCGGTGACGATGTTGAGCACGCCGGCCGGCATGCCCGCGCGCTGCGCCAGTTCGGCGACCGCCAGTGCCGACAGCGGCGTCGCCTCGGCCGGCTTGATCACCACCGGGCAGCCGGCAGCCAACGCCGGCGCGACCTTGCGCGTAATCATCGCGATCGGGAAGTTCCACGGCGTGATCGCCGCGCATACGCCCATCGCCTGCTTGAGCACGAGGTAGCGCTTGTTGGCGTCGGTGGTCGGGATCGTCTCGCCGTAGATGCGCTTGGCCTCCTCGGCGAACCATTCGACGAAGCTCGCGCCGTAGCTCACCTCGCCCTTCGCCTCGGCCAGCGGCTTGCCCTGTTCGGCGGTCATGATGCGCGCCAGGTCGTCGGCATGCTGGTGCAGTAGCGCGTACCACTTCATCAGGATCGCGGCGCGCTCCTTGGCCGTCTTGCTGCGCCAGGCCGGCCAGGCCTTTCCGGCCGCGGCCAGCGCGTCCTTCGTCTCGGCCGGGCCGAGGTTGGCGACGTCGGCGAGCCGCTGGCCGGTTGCCGGGTCGTGCACCTCGAAACGGGCGCTGCCGGCGACCCACTGGCCGCCGATCAGGGCGTCGGTCCTGAGCAGGCTGGCGTCGGCCAGGGCGGCGAGGGGGGAGGTCTTCATGTCCATTTCGGTTTCTCCGGCAGGTCGGCTGCCACTTTACGGCCGCTAGCGGACGGGCACGCCGGGCAGCACGCAAAGCATCTCGTACAGCAGGTTTGCTCCGAGCAGCGCGGTGTTGCCGCTGGTGTCGTACGGCGGCGCGACCTCCACGAGGTCGGCGCCGACCAGGTTCAAGCCGCGGCAGCCGCGCACGATCTCGAGCGCCTGCGGCACCGTGAGGCCGCCGACTTCCGGCGTGCCCGTGCCGCCGGCGAATGCCGGGTCGATGCCGTCGATGTCGAAGCTCAGGTAGCAGGGCGCGTCGGCGACGGTCTCGCGAACGCGCTCCATCAGCGGTGCCAGCGACTGGTACCAGACCTCGTGCGCCTGCACCACAGTGAAGCCCTGCGCACGCGGCCAGTCGAAGTCGTCGGCCGCATAGCCGCTGCCGCGCAACCCGATCTGGAACACGCGCGGGCCCTGCAGCAGGCCTTCCTCGACCGCGCGCCGGAACGGCGTGCCGTGGGCGATGCGCTCGCCGAACATCTCGGCGTTGACGTCGGCATGGGCATCGACGTGGACGAGCGCCAGCGGCCCATGGCGGCGCGCCAGCGCGCGCAGGATCGGCAGCGCGATCGTGTGGTCGCCGCCGAGCGTCAGCGGCCTGCAGCCGGCCGCCAGCACGCGCTCGTAGTAGCTCTCGATGATCGCGACCGACTTCTCGAGCGAGTAGGTGTTGATCGGCACGTCGCCCAGGTCGGCGACCTGCAGCGCGTCGAACGGCGCCGCGCCGGTGGCCATGTTGTACGGCCGGATCAGCGCCGATTCGGCGCGGATCTGGCGCGGCCCGAAGCGCGCGCCGGCGCGGTTCGAGGTGCCGATGTCCAGCGGCACGCCGATGAAGGCCGCGTCCAGCCCCTGTGGGCTTGCGGCCACCGGCAGGCGCAGCATCGTCGCCGGGCCGCCGAAGCGCGGCATCTCGTTGCCGCCCAGGGGCTGGTTGAGCTTCATCGGCGACGGCCCCGCAGCCACTCCAGCACGCCGAGCAGGCAGGTCGTGAACAGGATCAGCAGCGTCGCCACGGCGGCGATCGTCGGCGTGATGTTCTCGCGGATGCCGGTGAACATCTGGCGCGGCAGCGTCACCTGGTTCGGACCGCCGAGGAAGAGCACGACGACGACCTCGTCGAAGGAGGTCGCGAACGCGAACAGGGCGCCCGAGATCACCCCCGGCGCGATGACGGGCAGCGTGACGCGGAAGAAGGTCGCCAGCGGGCTCGCGCCCAGGCCCAGGCTGGCGCGCACGAGATTGTGGTTGAAGCCCTGCAGCGTCGCGAGCACCGTGGTGAGCACGAAGGGGGCCCCGAGCGCCGCATGCACGATGATGAGCGCGATGTAGCTGTCAGACAGGCCGAGATTGGCGAAGAAGAGGTAGGTGCTGACGCCGACGACGACGATCGGCACCACCATCGGCGCGATCAGCAGGCTCATCAGCAGCCCCTTGAACGCGAAGTTCGTGCGCGCCAGGCCGACGGCGGCCATGGTGCCGAGCGTGGTCGCGATCACGGTCGCCAGGGGCGCGATGATGAAGCTGTTGCGCGCGGCGCGCGTCCAGTCGGCCGACTCGAACAGGTTGCGGTACCACTTGAGCGACCAGGCCGGGATCGGGTAGACGAGAAACGAGCTGTCGCTGAACGAGAGCGGGATGATGACCAGGATCGGTAGCAACAGGAACAGCAGCACCAGCACGCAGCCGGTGCGCAGCGACCACCAGCCGAGCTTGTCCAGCGGGCTCGCGTAGGCGGGGAAGACGGGCAGCCGGAGCCTCATCGCGCCGCCTCAGCCCAGGCTCAGTTCGGTGCGCACGACTCGCCGGTAGAGTGCATACAGCACCAGCGTTGCGCCGAGCAGCAGCGCGCCGAGCGCGCAGGCCATGCCCCAGTTGATGTTGACGTTGGTGTACTGCGCGACGTAGTAGCTGAGCATCTGGTCGTCGGGGCCGCCGAGCAGCGCCGGCGTCACGTAGTAGCCGATCGCCAGGATGAACACGAGCAGCGTGCCGGCGCCGATGCCGGGGTAGGTCTGCGGCACGTAGACGCGAAAGAACGCGGCCAGCGGTGCGCTGCCGAGCGAGACGGCCGCGCGCAGGTAGGTCGACGGCACGCTCTTCATCACGCTGTACAGCGGCAGGATCATGAAGGGCAGCAGAATGTGCACCATCGCGATGATCACGCCGATGCGGTTGAACAGCAGCGCCAGCGGGTGGTCGACGATGCCCAGCCCCATCAGCGCCCGGTTCACCAGGCCTTCGGACTGCAGCAGCACGATCCAGGCTGCGACGCGCACCAGGATCGAGGTCCAGAACGGCACCAGCACCAGGATCATCAGCAGGTTGGCGCGGCGTGCCGGCAGCGTCGACAGCCAGTAGGCGAGCGGGTAGCCGAGCAGCAGCGCGAACACGGTGACGACGGCGCTGATCTCGAAGGTGCGTAGCAGGATGCGCGCGAACACGCGCTGGTCGGGCGGCATGCGGACGAGCGCGCCGTCGGCGCTGCGCCGCAGGTCGACCGACGCCAGCAGGTAGTCGGGCGTCCAGCGCGAGCCGTTCTTGGCGATCGCCTGCCAGTAGACGGGCTGCGACCAGCGCTCGTCGGTCTCGATCAGGCGCGCCTTCGCCGCTTCCGGCGTGTCCGCGCCCTGCAGCGGCAGGGCGCGGTAGGTGCCCATGACGAGCGAGCGCGCGCCGGCCACCTCGTTGTTGAGCCGGCGCGCCAGTGCGCCGGCGTCGGCGCGGTCGGGCAGCGCGCCGAGGTCGGCTGCCAGCGCCGCGAAGGCCTGCGGCGGCGGCACGCCCTTGCGGTCCCACCCGGCGAGCGCGTCGACGGTGCGCGGCAGGGCCTTCACGACTTCCGGGTTCTCGACGGCGCGCGCGAGCAGCGCCGCGATCGGCACCAGGAAGGTCAGCAGCAGGAACAGCAGCAGCGGCAGCGTGAGCGCGAACGCGCGCGCCTTGCGCCGCCACTCGGCGCGCGCGAGCTGGCGCCGCAGTGCGTGCGGGTCGGCGATGCCGCCCAGCGCCAGCGCGCTCATCGCCGACCGCCCGTCACTGCGCGGCCCAGGCGGCGAAGCGCTTCTCCAGCTGCTCGCCCTGGTCGGCCCAGAACTTGACGTTGAACTGCAGCGCTTCCTTCGCGTTCGCCGGGGCCGTCGGCAGGTCGGCGAGCACCTTCGGGTCGAGCTTGGGGAGCGCGTTCTTGTTCGTCGGCCCGTAGGCGATGTTCCTGGCGTAGTCGGCCTGCGCCTGCGGCGTGCTCGCGAAGGCGATGAACGCCATGGACTTGGCCTTGTTGGGCGTGCCCTGCGGGATGACCCAGTAGTCGAGGTCGTAGATGCCGCCCGTCCAGTTGATCTTCAGGTGCCGGCCTTCGCGGTTGGCGGCGTCGATGCGGCCGTTGTAGGCGGTGCTCATCACGACGTCGCCGGCAACCAGGAACTGCGGCGGCTGCGCGCCGGCCTCCCACCACTGGATGTTCGGCTTGAGCTCGGTGAGCTTCCTGAACGCTCGCTCGGCGCCTTCCTTGGTCGCCAGCACCTTGTAGACGTCGGCCGGCTTGACGCCGTCGGCCATGAGCGCGAACTCGAGGTTGTAGCGAGCGCCCTTGCGCATCCCGCGCTTGCCTGGGTACTTCTTGGCGTTCCAGAAGTCGGCCCAGGTCGCCGGCGGGCTCTTCAGCTTGTCGCCGTCGTAGGCCATCACGGTCGACCAGACGAAGATGCCGACGCCGCATTCGGTCACCGCGGCCGGGATGAAGTCGCTCTTCGCGCCGATCTTGGACCAGTCCAGCCGCTCGAACAGGCCCTCGTCGCAGCCGCGCGCGACGTCCGGCGACTCGACCTCGACGACGTCCCAGCTGACGTTCTTCGTGTCGACCATGGCCTTGATCTTGGCCTGCTCGCCGTTGTATTCGACCGGCACGACCTTGGTTCCGGTCTTCTCGAACGGCTCGTAGAACGCCTTCTTCTGTGCGTCGCCGTTGGCGCCTCCGAAGTTGACGACGGTGATCTGCTGCGCCAGCGCCGGCAGCGCCGCCGCGAGCGCGGCGATCAGGACGATCTTCTTCATGGTCAATGACTCCTCGTTGGTGGCTGGGGGACGGAAAGCTCAGACGTACACGCGCGTCAGCTCGATCGGCAGTTCGAGCACGACCGCGTCGCCTTCGCGCGGCACGTTGCCGTCGGCCAGCGACAGCTTGACGGTCGCCTCGGGCTGGCCGACGCCGACAGCGCAGATCACGCGCAGGTGGTCGCCGAAGTAGATCAGCCCGGCGACGCGCGCCTGCAGCAGGTTCCCACGCCCGCTCGGTTGGCTGCGGTGAAGCACGATCCGCTCGGGCCGGATGCACGCCTCGACCGCGGCGCCGACCGGCGCCGCGTTGACGTTCAGCCCGGTGAGCACGCGGCCGTCGGCGAGCACGATGCCGCAGCGGTCGCCGTCGGTCACGCGCACGACGCCCCTGAGCGACGTGCTGTCGCCGATGAAGCCGGCGACAAAGCGGTTGGCCGGTGCCTCGTACATCTGCTCGACGGGGGCGATCTGCTGGATCGCGCCGTCGTCGAAGACGGCCACGCGGTCGCTCATCGTCAGTGCCTCGCCCTGGTCGTGCGTGACGTAGACGAAGGTCACGCCGAGCTGGCGGTGCAGTTCCTTCAGCTCGATCTGCATGTGCTCGCGCAGCTGCTTGTCGAGCGCCCCGAGCGGCTCGTCCATCAGCACCAGCTGCGGCCCGAAGACGAGCGCGCGCGCCAGCGCGACGCGCTGCTGCTGGCCGCCCGAGAGCTGCGCCGGGTAGCGCTCCGCCATGCCCGTCAGGCGCACCATCTCGAGCGCGGTGGCGACGCGCTCGGCGCGCTCGGCCTTGGGCACCCGGCGCACCGTCAGCGGGTAGGCGACGTTGTCGCCCACCGTCAGGTGCGGGAACAGCGCGTAGTTCTGGAACACCATGCCGAAGTTGCGCTTGTGCGGCGGCGTGCGCGTGATCGGCCGGCCCTCGAGCAGGATCTCGCCGGCGGTCGGCGACTCGAAGCCGGCGAGCATCATCAGCGTCGTCGTCTTGCCCGACCCCGATGGCCCGAGCAGCGTGAGGAACTCGCCACGCCGGATGTCCAGGTCGAGCCGGCGCACGACGAGCTGCTTGCCGTCGTAGGTCTTCTGCACGCCGGCGATGCGAACCAGCGGCGCCTCCTCGGTGGCGCCGTGCGGTGACGCTGCGCCGGCAACCGGTCGCGATTCGGGCTGGGGCGTCATCGCGCGACCTTAACGCAAGGCGGCGAAGCTGTCGGCCAGGATCTGCAAGCCCTCGGCGACCACGGCATCGCTGGCCGTCAGCGGCACGAGGATGCGGATCACGTTCGCGTCGCTGCCGCACGACAGCAGGATCAGCCCGCGTCGCGCCGCCTCGGCGACGACGCGGCGCGTCAGCTTGGCGTCCGGGCGCTCGACGTCGCCGTCCTCGAATAGCTCGATCGCGACCATCGCGCCGAGCCCGCGCACGTCGCCGATCGCCGGCTCGCGTGCGGCGAGCGCCTTCAGCCCGGACATCAGCGTCTCGCCGAGCGCCTGAGCGCGTTCGAGCAGCCGCTCCTCCTCGAACGTGCGCAGCACCGCCAGCGCGGCGGCGCAGCCGATCGGCGAGCCGGCGTAGGTGCCGCCGAGCCCGCCCGGGGCCGGCGCGTCCATCACCTCGGCGCGGCCGACCACCCCCGAGATCGGGAAGCCGCCGGCGAGCGACTTGGCGGTCGCGATCAGGTCCGGCGCCACCGGCCACTGCTCGCACGCGAACCAGGTGCCCGTGCGGCCCGCGCCGGTCTGCACCTCGTCGGCGACGAGCAGGATGCCGTGCGCGTCGGCGATCCGCTTGAGCCCCTCGACGAACTCGGGCGGCGCGACGTAGAAGCCGCCTTCGCCCTGCACCGGCTCGACGATGAACGCGGCGACGCGGTCGGCCTCGATGTCGTTCTTCAGGACGGTCTGCACGGACGCCAGCGCGTCGGCGACGCTGACGCCGTGCAACTCGTTCGGGAACAGGGCGTGGAAGACTTCCCCCGGGAAGGGGCCGAAGCCGGTCTTGTACGGCGCCACCTTGCCGGTCAGCCCGAGCGTCAGCAGCGTGCGGCCGTGGTAGCCGCCGGTGAACGCGATCACGCCGCTGCGCCGGGTGTGGGCGCGCGCGATCTTGACCGCGTTCTCGACCGCCTCGGCACCGGTCGACAGGAACAGCGTCTTCTTCGCGAAGGCGCCGGGCGCGAGCGCGTTCAGCCGCTCGGCCAGCTCGACGTAGGGCTCGTAGGCGACGACCTGGAAGCAGGTGTGCGTGTACAGCTCGAGCTGCTCGCGCACGGCGTCGATCACTGCGGGGTGGCGGTGGCCGGTGTTGAGCACCGCGATGCCGCCGGCGAAGTCGACGTAGCGCCGGCCCTCGACGTCCCACAGCTCGGCGTTCTTGGCCCGGGCGACGAAGATGGGGTGCGCCTGGCCCACGCCGCGCGGCACGGCGGCCTGGCGGCGGGCCATCAGGGAGGCGTTGGTGGGGTCGGTCTGGCGCGGCATGGCAGGTCCTCGGGTCGATGACGCAACCTTAGGCTCTCGCGCGCCCGGATACCATGTACACGGCCGGGCTCTTACGGGTGTACTGTGCTGGCCGCGCGCCCTGTACAGGGAACCACCGAGACCGCACGCCGCCGTCCGAATGATCGCGATCCAACCCGATTCGCCGACGCCGCTGGTGAGCCAGATCGTCGACGGCCTGCGCCGCCTGATCGCCGAGCAGGTGCTGAGCCCGGGCGCCAAGCTGCCGTCGATCCGCGCCTTCGCGGCGTCGCACGCGGTCAGCGTGTTCACGGTCGTCGAGGCGTATGACCGTCTGGTGGCGCAGGGCTGGCTGGTCTCGCGGGCGAATGCCGGCTTCTTCGTCCGGCGGCGCCCGCGCGACGCGAACCCGGCGCCGCAGCGTCCGAGCGCGGACCTCAGCTTCGACGGCAGCTGGTACCTGCAGCAGATCTTCGAGAGCGCCGGCCTCGCGCTGAAGGCGGGCTGCGGCTGGCTGCCCAGCAGCTGGCTGTTCGAGGAAGGGGTGCGGCGCAGCCTGCGCCAGCTCGCCGCCGACGGCGCCGAGCTCGGCGGCTACGGCCTGCCGCAGGGCCACCTCGCGCTGCGCCTGCTGGTGGCCGAGAACCTGGCCGAGCGCCAGATCGCCGCCGGCGCATCGAACGTGCTGCTCACCCAGGGTTCGAGCCAGGCATTGGACCTGATCGCGCGCCGCCTGGTGCAGCCCGGCGACGCGGTGCTGGTCGACGACCCGGGCTACCCGAACCTGATGTTCATGCTGCGCATCCTCGGCGCGCGCCTGGTCGGCGTGCCGCGCACGCCCGACGGCTACGACCTTGCAGCGCTCGAGTCGCTGATCGCCGGGCACCGGCCGAAGGTCTTCTTCACCCAGCCGCGGCTGCAGAGCCCGACCAACTCGGTCGCGCCGCTCGCCCAGCTGCACCGGCTGCTGCAACTGGCCGAGGCGCACGGCCTGACGGTGGTCGAGAACGACATCTATGCCGACCTCGACCCCGAGCCGCGACCTTCGCTGGCCAGCCTGGACCAGCTGCGCCGCGTGGTCCACATCGGCAGCTTCTCGAAGACGATCTCGCCGAACATCCGCGTCGGCTTCGCCGCCGGGCGCGAGGACCTGCTCGACGGCCTGGCGCGCCTCAAGATGATCTCCGGGCTGACCTCGTCCGACTTCACCGAGCGCATCGCCTTCGGTGCCGTCACCGAAGGCCGCTGGCGCAAGCACCTCAAGTCGCTGCGCGAGCGACTCGCGACGGCGCACGGCGAGGTGGCGCAGGCGCTGCGCGAGCTGGGCTTCGAGCTGTTCAACGAGCCGAAGGCCGGCCTGCACCTGTGGGCGCGCCACCCCGACCTGCTCGACAGCGCGGAGCTCTCGCGCCGGGCGGCGGCCGAGGGCATCATGCTCGGCCCCGGCCGGCTGTTCCTGGTCGAGCCGCGAACGACCGGCTGGCTGCGCTTCAACGTCGCCTTCAGCAACGACGAGCGGCTGTTCCGCTTCCTCGCCGGGCAGATCGATCTCGAGAGCCAGCAGGCAGCCGCCTGAGGCGGCCTCGCGCGGCGCCGCGGCGATCGATCCTAGTGCGACATGAAGTGCGCCAGCGCGCGCAACTGGTCGTCGTTGAGCGGATAGACGGCATCGGCCATCGCTGCCACGCCGCCGCCGGTGCGCGCGCCGCTCTTGAAGTCGCGCAGCGCCTTCAGCAGATAGTCCTCGCGTTGCCCGCCGATGCGCGCGGCGGCCCGGTCGCCGGAGAAGTCGTCCTTGTGGCAGGCGGCGCAGCGGTTCGCCTGCGCGAGCCGTTGGCCGACCGAGTACATCGCCGGCTGGGCACCGGAGCCGGCGCCGCGTGGCGCGGGCTTCTGCGCCGCGTAGTAGGCGGCGAGATTGCGGATGTCGTCGTCGGACAGGCTGGCCACGACCGGCTGCATGAGCGGACTCTTGCGGGTGCCGCTGCGGAAGTAGACCAGCTGCCACTGCAGGAAGCCGTCGGGCTGCCCCGCGAGCGACGGCGTGAGGGCGGTCTGCGAGACGCCGCCCTTGCCGTGGCAGGCGGCACAGGTCGCCTCGGCCTTGGCCGCACCGGCCGCGAGGTCGACGGCACCGGCGCTTGCCGCCGCGGCGATCAGGGCCATGCAGGCCGCTACCTTCTTCATCGGATTCGTCGGAATTCGCTGCGCCCAAAACAAGCTGCCCGCCGCAGGGTGCGGCGGGCAGCGGCGGTTAGGCGCCTACTTCGAGTAGCTGATGCGGTAGATCGCACCCGCCCAGTCGTCGGCGACCAGGATCGAGCCGTCCTTGGCCAGCACGATGTCGGCCGGCCGCCCGGTGAAGCTCTTGTCGCCCGAGAGCCAGCTGCTGGCGAACACCTCCTGCTTCACGTTCTTGCCTTGCGGGTCGGTGATCACGCGCATGATGCGTGCGCCCTGGTACTTGTGGCGGTTCCACGAGCCGTGCTCGGCGATGAAGATGTTGTTGGCGTACTCGGCGGGGAACTGCTTGCCGGTGTAGAACTTCATGCCCAGCGGGGCCACGTGCGCACCGAGCTTGAGCACCGGCGGCGTGAACTCACTGCACTTGTGACCCTTGCCGTACTTCGGGTCGAGGATGTCGCCCTGGTGGCAGTACGGGTAGCCGTAGTGCGCGCCGATCTTCGCAATGTGGTTTAGCTTGTCGCTCGGCGTGTCGTCGCTCAGCCAGTCGCGCGCATTCTCGGTGAACCAGTAGTCGCCGGTGCGCGGGTCGATGTCGCCGCCGACGCTGTTGCGCACGCCGATCGCCATCAGCTCGGCCTCGCCGGTGGCCGGGTTGACGCGGCGTACCTGTGACAGGCTGGTCGGTGGCAGGCAGATGTTGCACGGCGGCCCGAACGGCACGTACAGTCGGCCCTCCTTGTCGAACGTCAGGTACTTCCAGCCGTGCGCCACGTAGGAGGGCATGTCGCCGTAGACGACCTTGCCTTCGGGCATCTTGTCGAGGCCGGCCTCGGCGTTGTCGTACTTCAGGATCTTGTCGATGTCGGCGA
>JBLMVT010000121.1:0-11754 GCA_050256835.1 Betaproteobacteria bacterium
GGGTGCGGGGGCCGCCCGACGCGGTCAGCGCAGGCCGCGCGGTTCGTTGAAGTAGGGCGCCAGGTCGAGCGCGCCGCCGCCGGGAAGGCCGCTGCGCTCGGCCGCGCGCGCGGCGTCCCGGTTGGTCAGCAGCGGGCCGCTGCGCCCGACCGCCGCGCCGGCGATGCCGCAGTTGCTGTCGTCGGCGAAGAACTGCAGGGTCGAGCCACGGCCGAAACGCTCCGGCACCGATTCGTGCAGCGGGCGCGACAGGTCGACCGGCGGCTGCACCGAGCGGTAGACCAGGCGGTCGCCGCTGTAGACCTCGTAGCACATGGCGAGCGCACCGCGTGCCAGCAGCAGCCCGGCGGCGATCAGCATCAGGTTTCGGCTCATGGCGCTCTCCGTGGTGGTCCCTCGGGTCACCGATCGTAGACCGCGCAGCTGCGGATTCGATCCCCGGAACGGGGGTTGCCGCGCGGGGCCTCGGCTTCAGCCGGCCAACGCCCGTTCCAGCGCGGCGTGCGGCAGCGCGCCGCGCAGGCCGATCGCGATCAGCGCCGACTCGCCATCGGCCGGTGGCGCGAGCGCGCGCCGCAGCGAGCCATGCCGGCCGGCGAACTGCAGTTCGGCCCAGCCGTGCTCGTCGGTGCGGACCAGGCCCTTCAGGCGCAGCACCCCCGCGGGCATGTCGGCGAGCAGCCGGCGCAGCGCCGCGACCGGCAGCACCCGCGCCGGGCGCAGTGACCAGGACTCGAACTCGCTGGCGTGGTCGTGGCCATGGGCCGGCCCGTCCTCGGTATGCCCGCGCGGCGTCAAACCGAACAGCAGCACGGGTGGCAGCGCCGCCTGCACGGCCTCGCAGCGCGGCGCGCTACCGGCGATCGCCGCGAGCCACTCGTGTACGCGCGCGCGCTGCGCCGCGTCGACGCGGTCGACCTTGTTGAGCACGATCAGGTCGGCACCGCGCAGCTGGCGCTCGAGCGAATCGGCGAGCAGCGGGTCGCGCGCCTGGTCGAGTACCGCTTCCGTGTCGACGAGCACGATCACCGCTTCGAGTGCGAGTCCCGGGTCGGCCAGCCCGACCTGCGCGATGCGCCAAGGATCGGACACCCCGCTGGCCTCGATCACCACCGCGTCGAACGGCTGCGGCGAGTCGAGCACGCGCATCAGCGCGCGGCCGAGGTCGTCGCCGATCGAGCAGCAGACGCAGCCGTTGGCCAGCGCGATGGTGTCGCCACGGCTGGCGGCGACCAGTTCGGCGTCGATGTTGAGCACGCCGAAGTCGTTGACCAGCACGGCGATGCGCCGGCCGCCGGCCTGGCTCAGCAGGTGGTTGAGCAGCGTGGTCTTGCCGGCGCCGAGGAAGCCGCCGATGACCGTCAGCGGCAGCCGCTTCATGCCGCGCCCGGCAACGCCAGCACACGGCCGCCGAGCACGGTGCCGACCACGCGCACGTCCTTCAGCGCCTCGGCCGCGACGGCCAGCGGGTCGTCTTCGAGGACGCAGAAGTCGGCCCACTTGCCGACCTCGATCGAGCCGATGCGGTCGTCCAGGTGCAGCGTGTAGGCGGCGCCGAGCGTGATCGCGCGCAACGCGTCGGCGACCGGGATGCGCTCGGCCGCACCGAGCACGCGGCCCGACGAGGTCAGACGGTTGACCGCGCACCAGGCGGTGAACAGCGGGCCGAGCGGCGTAATCGGCGCGTCGGAGTGGATCGCCAGGGGCACGCCGTGCTCGAGCGCGCTCGCGCAGGCATCCATGCGCTCGGCGCGGTCCGGCCCCATTGTCAGGGTGTGGTGCGCGTCGCCCCAGTAGTAGATGTGGTTGGCGAACAGGTTGGCGCACAGGCCGAGCCGCGCCATGCGGCGGAACTGCGCGCGGTCGGCCATCTGGCAGTGCTGCAGCGTGTGCCGGTGGTCGGGCCGCGGGTGCTTGGCCAGCGCGGCCTCGATCGCGTCGAGTGCCAGCTCGGTGGCCTCGTCACCGTTGGTGTGGATATGCAGCTGCAGGCCCTCGGCGTGGAAGAACTCGATCGACGCGCGCAGCTCGGCCGGTGCGCCGATCCAGATGCCGTTCTCGTGGCCGTTGAAGTAGCCCGGCCAGCGAAGTCGCGCGGTGAACCCCTGGATCGACCCGTCGACGACGATCTTTACCGCGCCGAAGTGCAGCTTGTCGGTGTTGTGCGCCATGCGCTTCTTCACCCGCTCGAGGCCGCTTTGGCGCGGCATCGAAGCGTCGAAGCTGAGGTACGCCGGCACGATGCGCACCGGGTAGTCGTCCTCGGCGGTGATGCGATGCAGCAGTTCGACGTTCTCGTCGGCCAGATCGTTGACGAGGTCGGTCGCGGTCGTCACGCCGGCGAGCTGGGCGATGCGGCCGAACATGCGCATCCCGATCTCGCTGGTGCCGGTGACGCGGAAGATGTTGCCGATGAGCCGCGTGATCGGGAACATCGCAGCGAACTCCTGCAGCTCGCCCGTCGGGTTGCCATGTGCGTCCTTGGCCACGCCTTCGATTGCGCAGTCGCGGTCGATGCCGGCCAGCGCCAGCGCCTTCGAGTTGACATTCATCAGGTGCTGGCTGGCGTGCAGCACGACCACGGGGCGCTCGGTCGAGACGCGGTCGAGGTGTGCGACGGTCATGCGCTCGGCGCCGAAGAAGATCGGGTCGAATCCCCAGGCGAGCAGCGGCTGCGCCGGGTCGCTTATCCCAGACTCGATGCGCCCGAGCCGCTGCACGACATCGTCGAAGTTGCGGCAGCCCGGCCAGTCCTTGCCGTCCGGCGCGGTGCGCCCGTGGAAGCCGACGAACGGGAACTGCCACAGGCCGCCGGCCATCAGGTGCGAATGGCCTTCGACCAGCCCGGGCATCAGCGCGCGCTCGGCGAAGCGCTCGTCGAGCTCGAAGGAACCCCATTCGCGCATGCGCGCAAGGTCGCCGACCGCCAGCACGCGCCCATCGCGCACCGCGACGTGCGTCGCCTGCGGCTGGCGCGGATTCATCGTGACGATCTTGCGGGCGCTAAAGACGGTGGTGGTCATGACAGCTCGGGTTCGCATCGAATGAGGATCATCAGCGGCCGGCCTGCAGCAGCGCGATGCCGAGCAGCAGGCAGCCCGCGCCGGTCAGCCGCAGCGCCGTCATCGGACGGTGCTCGAAGCCGAACCAGGCGAAATGGTCGATCGCCAGCGAGGCGACGGCGGAGCCGAAGATCGTCGCCGCGGCGAAGCTGGCCGCGCCGGTGCGCGGTGCGACGAACAGAGCGCCGAACACGAACGCCGCACCGATCAGCCCGCCCAGCCACAGCCACCACGGCCCGGCGCCGGCGGCGCGCAGGTCCGGTGGCGGCAGGCGGAACGCCAGCACCAGCGCGCCCAGGCACAGCGAGGCGACAGCGGTGTTGGTGAGCGCGCCGTACAGCGGGTGGCCCTGCGCGCTGGCCATCTGCGCGTTGATCGCGGACTGCATCGGCACCGCCGCGCCGACGCCAACGGCGATTAGGAGCAGCACGAGCGCGGTCGTCGTCATGCCGGCACCAGGCACGTGCCGTCGCGAGCCACCACCCGGCCGCGCTTGAGCACCAGCCGGCGCGGCGGGTGCAGCGCCACCGCCTCGGCCTCGTTCTCGGCGGCCAGCAGCAACAGGTCGGCGTCGGCGCCGACCGCGAGACCGTAATTGGCGGCGCCGACCACCTGCGCGCCGCCGTACGTCGCCATGCGCAGCGCCAGCGCGAGGTCGGTGTCCTCGCGAAAGCCGCTGCAGTAGGCGAGCAGGTAGGCGCGCTCGAGCATGTCGCCGGTGTTGAGCGGCGTCCAGGCGTCGCGCACGCCGTCGGAGCCGGTGAACAGGCGCACGCCGCGCTCGGCGAGCCGGCGGATCGGCGGGAACGGCACGCGGCCGGCCGGTCCATGCGTCATCACCGCGATGTCGTTGGCCGCCAGCCGCTCGACCAGTGGGTCCAAGAGCGCCGGCTCCAGCTCGCCCAGGCAGAACGCGTGGCTGACGGCGACGCGGCCGGCCAGGCCGAGCGCCGCCGTGCGCTCGACGATGCGGTCGATCGTCGCGGCGCCGGGCGCGCCGCGGTCGTGCAGATGGATGTCGATGTCGCAGCCGCGCCGCGCCGCGATGGCGAAGATGGCGTCGAGCTGGCCGGTCGGGTCGCCGTCGATGCCGATCGGGTCGAGCCCGCCGATCACCTGCGCGCCCTCGCATGCCGCCTGGTCGAGCAGGTCGAGCGTGCCGGGCCGGATCATCACTCCGCACTGCGGGAAGGCGACGATCTCGATGTCGACCGCGTCGCGCCAGGCTTCGGCCGTCGCCTGCACGCCGTGCAGATGCGCCAGGCCCAGCTCGGGCGCGATGTCGACGTGTGTTCGCACATGCGTCGTGCCGCGCGCGACCAGGTGCGCGAGCAGCCGCGCGCTCTGCCGCTGCGGCGACAGGTCGAGCGCGGCCAGCACGCGGCGCTCGTTGGAGATGCGCTCGGCAATGCTCGGCCCGGCCTGGTGCGAATGCCAGGGCGTGCCCCACAGCGTCTTGTCGAGGTGCGCGTGACCGTCGACCAGGCCGGGCAGCACCAGGCAGCCGGCGCCGTCGATCGTCTCGCTGCCGGGGGCGGCCGGCAGCGCGCGGCCGATCGCGGCGATGCGGCCGGCCTCGACGGCGATATCGACCGGGCCCACGCCCGGCAGGCGCACGTCGCGCAGCAGCAGCGACGCGTCCATCACGCCGCCTGCAGCTGCGCCTGCAGCGGGGCGCGTGCCACGCCGCCCGTCACGTCGACGCGCCGGCAGGCGACCCAGTGCTCCGGCGTCACCTCCCGCAGCGGTGGCGCTTCGGCCGAACACGCCGGTTCGGCCACCGGGCAGCGGCCGGCGAAACGGCATCCGGCCGGTGGGTTGATCGGGCTCGGCGGGTCGCCGACCAGGCGGATGCGCTGCGCGGCGCGGGCACGGCCGCCGTGCACCGTCGGCACGGCCGACATCAGCGCCACGCTGTACGGATGCAGCGGCTGCGCGAAGAAGTTGCGCCGCGGCGCGCGCTCGACGATCTGGCCGAGGTACATCACCGCGATCTCGTCGCAGATGTGCTCGACCACCGCCATGTCGTGCGAGATGAACAGGTAGGTCAGGCCCAACTCGCGCTGCAGCCGCGCCAGCAGGTTGAGGATCTGCGCGCGAATCGCCACGTCGAGCGCCGACACCGGCTCGTCGCACACCACCAGCTCGGGGTGCGTGGCCAGCGCGCGCGCGATGTTGATGCGCTGGCGCTGGCCGCCCGAGAACTGGTGCGGGAACAGGCGCTGCTGCTCGGGGCGCAGGCCGACCTGGGTGAACAGCTCGTCGACGCGCGCGGCGCGCTCGGCCGGTGTGCCGACCTGCATCAGGTCGAGCGGCGCGCGCACCGCGTCGCCGGCACGCTGGCGCGGGTTGAGCGAGGAGAACGGGTCCTGGAAGATGATCTGCACGCGCCGGCGCGCCTGGCGCAGCGCCGCGCCGTCGAGCGCGCCGAGGTCGGTGTCGCCGAGCACGATCCGCCCGCTGGTGATCGGCGCCAGCCGCATCGCCGCCAGCGCGGTCGTCGTCTTGCCCGAACCCGACTCGCCGACCAGCGCCAGCGTGGTGCCGCGCGCGATGTCGAGCGACACGCCGTCGACCGCCTTCACCACCTCGGGCGGCTGGAACCAGCCCGAGTGCGCTCGCGCGAAGTGGACCTTCAGGTCGGTGATCGAGAGCAGCGGCTTCATGCGACCCTCTGCAGCGGTTGCTCGCGCAGCCAGCAGGCGACGCGGTGGCTGGCGCCGACGCCGAGCATCGGCGGCACCTCGGTGGCGCAGCGCGGCAGGGCGTGCGGACAGCGCTCGCGGAAGGCGCAGCCCTGGCCGAGTTCCCAGATCGACGGCACAACGCCGGCGATCTCAGTCAGCTCGGCGCGCGTCTCGGCCTGGCTGCTGCCCAGCTCGGGCAGGCACTCGATCAGGCCCTGCGTGTACGGATGGCCGGGCGTGGACAGCACGTCGTCGGCGCGGCCCTGCTCGATCACGCGGCCGGCGTACATCACCATCACGCGATCGGCCATCTCGGCCACCACGCCCATGTCGTGCGTGATCAGCAGGATCGCGGTGCCCCTGTCGCGCTGCAGCTCGCGCAGCAGGTCGAAGATCTGCGCCTGCACCGTCACGTCGAGCGCGGTGGTCGGCTCGTCGGCGATCAGGATGTCGGGGCGGCAGGCGAGCGCCATCGCGATCATCACGCGCTGGCGCATGCCGCCGGACAGCTGATGCGGGTACTCGTCGACGCGTCGCTCGGGCGCCGGGATGCCGACCTGGCGCAGCATCTCGACGGCGCGCTCGTGCGCGGCGCGTGCGCCGAGCCCGGCGTGCAGGCGCAGCGACTCGGCGATCTGCTCGCCGACCGTGAACACCGGGTTGAGCGAGGTCATTGGCTCCTGGAAGATCATCGAGATGCGGTTGCCGCGCACCTCGCGCAGGCGCGCCTCGCTTGCCTGCAGCAGGTCCTCGCCCTGGAACAGGACGCGCCCGCCGCGCACGCGTCCCGGCGGCATCGGGATCAGCCCGAGCAGCACCAGCGCCGTCATGCTCTTGCCGCAACCCGACTCGCCGACAACGCACAGCGTCTCACCCGCCGCGAGATCGAAGTCGACGCCGTTGAGCACCAGCGCGGTGCCGCGACGCGTGCGGAACTCGACCTGCAGGTCCTCGACGTGCAGCAGTTCGTCGTGCGCCATCAGCGCTCCCTCAGCTTCGGGTTGAGTGCGTCGTTCAGCCCGTCGCCGATCAGGCTCACCGCCAGCACGGTGACGAAGATCGCCGCGCCGGGGAACGCCACCGCCCACCACGAGGTGAGCACGTAGGGCCGTGACGAGCCGATCATCAGGCCCCAGCTCATCTGGTTCGGGTCACCCAGCCCGAGGAACGACAGCCCGGCCTCGAACAGGATCGAGGCGCCGACTGCCAGCGTCGCCGAGACGATCAGCGGCGGCAGCGCGTTGGGCAGGATCACCTTCCACATGATGCGGGCATCGCGCGCGCCAATGGCGCGCTCGGCGCGCACGTACTCGAGGCCGCGCACCTTCAGGAACTCGGCGCGCGTGAGCCGCGCGGTGCCGGTCCAGCTGACGATGCCGATGGCCAGCGTCTCGGTCAGCAGCGTCGGCCCGAACAGCGTCACCACGACCATCGCGAACAGCAGCGCCGGCAGCACCTGGAAGAACTCGGTGATGCGCATCAGCGCGGCGTCGACGCGCCCGCCGTAGTAGCCGGCGAAAGCTCCCAGGGTGATGCCGATCAGCACCGATAGCAGCGCCGCCACCGCGCCGACCAGCAGCGTGGCGCGCCCGCCGTAGATCAACGTGGTGGCGACGTCGCGGCCGAGGTAGTCGGTGCCGAGCCACGCGTCAGCGGTGAACGGCGGTGTCATCGGCGCGAAGCGGATCTCGAACGGGTCGGCGGGGTAGACCCACGGCCCGGCGATCGCCACCAGCAGCACCAGCGTGAGCAGCACCACGCCGAACACGGCGGCGCGGTTGCGCGCGAACATGCGCAGCGCCTCGGCCCAGGGGCCCTCGACGCGCAGCGGCGCGGCGTTCGCAGCGACGGCGACCCGGGCAGTGTTCATGCGGTCTTGATCCTCGGGTCGATGAGCCGGTAGGCGAGGTCGGTGAGCAGGTTCATCACCACCACCACGATCGACGAGAACAGCAGCACGCCGAGAATCGTCGGGTAGTCGCGGCGCAGCACCGACTCGAAAGCGAGCCGGCCGAGCCCGGGCCAGTTGAACACCGTCTCGACCAGGATGGCGCCGGCAATGACATTGCCGAACTGCAGGCCGAGCATCGTCACTACCGGCAGCACCGCATTGCGCAGCGCATGCTTGTAGAGCACCACCCGGTCGGCCAGCCCCTTGGCGCGCGCGGTGCGGATGTAGTCGGCGCCGAGCACGTCGAGCATCGAGGCGCGCGCCAGCCGGCTGTACTGCGCGAGGTAGACCAGCGCCAGCGTCAGCGCCGGCAGGACCAGGTGGTGCAGCACGTCGACCACGTCCGCCAGGCCGCCGCCGCTGGCGTCGACATTGCGCATGCCGGCGACTGGGAAGATCGGCAGCACCGCGGCGAACAGGATCACCAGCATCATGCCGGTCCAGAACACCGGCGCCGCGAAGCCGACCAGCGACAGCACGGTGATCATCTGCGACAGAGCGCCGTTGGGCCGGCGCGAGGCGAGCACGCCGAGCGTCGTGCCGACGAGGAAGGCGAACAGCACCGCGCTCAGCACCAGCAGCAGCGTCGCCGGCAGCCGCTCGGCGATCAGCCCGGTCACCGGCAGGTTGAAGAAGTAGGAATGGCCGAGGTCGCCGTGCGCCACCTTTTCCAGGTACACGCCGAGCTGCACCGGCAGCGGCCGATCGAGCCCGTACTGCGTGCGCAACTGGGCCTTGAGAGCGTCGGACATGCCGCCGCTGGCACCGGCGATGGTCTCGACCGGGTCGCCCGGTGCCGCGTGCACCAACATGAAGTTGAGCACCACCACCGCAACGACCAGGGCCAGGCCCTGCAGCAGGTGGCTGAGGGTGTAGCGGGTGGCCTTCATGGCAGCACCTCGGGCGCGCGGGCCGGGCGCATCCGCGTGGCCTCGCCGGTTCGGCGCGGTGCATGCGCCGCCGGGTGGCCGCACGCGGCCAGCATGGCGCGCAGCAGCACCTGCGTGCCGGCGGCGAGGTCGGCCGGCGTCGCGCTCTCGCTCTCGTCGTGGCTGATGCCGCCGGCGCAAGGCACGAACACCATCGCCGCCGGCGCGATGCGCGCGATGGCGACGGCGTCGTGCGCGGCGCCGCTGACGATGTCCAGGTGGCAGAGCCCCTCGATGCGGGCGGCGTCGCGCACGGCGGCCACGCAGCGCGCGTCGAACGGCGTCGCCGGCTGCTCGAGCACCTCGTCCATGCGGAAACCCAGGCCTTCGGTGGCGGTGGCCTCGTGCACCGCCGCGTGCAGCTCGGCGTCCATCGCGTGCCGCTCGATGTCATCGGGATGGCGGATCTCGATCGTCAGGCGTACTTCGCCGGGAACGACGTTGCGGCTGTTCGGCACGACCTCCAGCCGGCCGACGGTCGCCCGCCCGTCGGGGCGGCCCGCACCGATGCGACGAGTCGCCTCGACGACGCGCGCCGCGCCGACCAGCGCATCGCGCCGGCCGGGCATCGGCGTCGAACCGGCGTGCGCCGCCTGGCCCGTCAGACGCAGGTCGTACCAGCGCTGCCCCTGGCCACCGGTGACGACGCCGATCGTCGCGCCGCGCGCCTCCAGCACCGGCCCCTGTTCGATGTGCGCCTCGAAATAGGCCGCGATCGCGACGTCGCCGAGCCCGTCGCCCGCATAGCCGATGCGCGCCAGCTCGTCGCCGTAGCGCAAGCCCGCGACATCGGTGCTGTCGAGCACCTGCCGACGCTCGAGCAGCCCGGCATGGGCCATCGAGCCCATCATCGACGGCGCGAAGCGCGTGCCTTCCTCGTTCGACCAGGCGACCAGCTCGACCGGCGCGTTGGTCTCGATGCCGGCGTCGTTCAGCGTGCGCAGCACCTCGAGAGCGGCGACCACGCCGTAGGCGCCGTCGAAGCGCCCGCCGTTGGGCTGCGTGTCTAGGTGGCTGCCGGCCATGACGACCGCACGCGCATCGTCGCGACCGCGCCGGCGCGCGAACACGTTGCCAACCGCGTCGACGCGGATCGTGCAACCGGCGTCGCTGCACCAGGCCACCAGGCGATCACGCGCGCGGCGGTCGGCATCGTCGAGCGCGAGGCGGCGCACGCCGCCGACCGGCGTCGCGCCGATCTCGGCCAGCGCCATCAGCGTGCCCCACAGGCGCGCCGCGTCGATGCTCGGGCAGTCGGTCATCTCGCGCTCGGTCCGGTTCGCCGCGGCTACTTGAACGACACCTCGTCGTACGGCGACATCGGCCCCCAGATGCTGGTCGGCACGTTGGCGAGCTTCTTGCTCGCCGCCGTGTGGTAGGGGATGACGTTGATGTACTCGATCGGCAGGTCCTCGGTGACGATCTTCTGGAAGGTCGCGTAGTAGGCCTTGCGCTTGGTCGCATCGAGCACGCTGCCGGCGGTGTTCAGCAGCTCGTCGACCTTCGGGTTGTCGTAGGACTGCGTGTTGGTCCAGACGATCGGCTTGATGTTGGTCGACAGGTAGGTGCGGTTCACGCCGATGATCGGGTCGCCCCAGTTGAAGACGATGTCCATCGACATGTCGAAGTCGTGGCTCGCCATGCGCTTGGCCCAGGCCGGGAAGTCGGCCGAGGCGCGCACGTCGACCGCGATGCCGACCTTCTTCAGCTGCGCCCGAACGTACTCGGCGACGGTCTTCTGCTGGTCGTCGGCGCCCGGCAGGTAGTCGATCGTCAGCTTGAAGCGCTCGCCGCCCGCGCCCGCCTTGAGGCCGGCGGCGTCGAGCAGCTCGGCGGACTTCTTCAGGTCGAGCGGGTAGCGGTTCAGGTCGTTGCTGAAGAACGGGCTGCTGGGGACGATCGGGCCGTCGTCGGGCGTCGCGAAGCCGCCCATCAGTGCCTTGGTGATGAACTTCTTGTCGATCGCGTGGGCGATGGCGTGGCGCACGCGCACGTCCGACAGCGGCTTTCTCGCCAGGTTGAAGGCCAGCCAGTTGAGCGGGCCGATGCCCTCGTAGCCCCGCGGCGTGAGCACGAGCTGCGGGTTGTCGGCCAGCCGCTTAAGGTCGCTGGGCACCGAGGCGAACGGCAGCATGTGCAGTTCGCCGCGCTCGAGCCCGAGCATCAGGCTGGCCGTGTCGGGGCTGATGTTCATCACCAGCTTGTCGAGATACGGCCTGCCGGGCAGGAAGTACTTGTCGAAGCGCTCGAGCACGACGCGCTGGCCGGGCGTGAACTCGACGAACCTGAACGGGCCGGACCCGACCACGTCCTTGCTGTTGCGCGGATGGTTCTTCAGGTCCTGGCCGTCGCCATAGATGTGCTTGGGCAGGATCGGGCACAAGGCGGGCGACATCGCCAGCACGATCGCCGGGTGCGGCGTGCTCATGCGGACGACCGCGGTGTGCGGGTCCGGCGTGTCGACCTTCTCGACGGGCCCCATCATGGTCTGGAACGGATGGTTGGCCTTGATCGCCATGATCGAGAAGGCCACGTCCTCCGAGGTGACCGGCTTGCCGTCGTGGAAGACCGCGTTCTTGCGCAGGTTGAGTGTCAGCGACTTGCCGTCGTCGGCGAGCTTCCACGACTCGGCCAGGTACGGCTGGGGGTTCCACTTGTCGTCGAAGCGCAGCGGGCTGGCGAACAGCTGCGTGCCCGGCATCGCGGTCGCGATGCCCGACTGCACCGCACCGTTGAGGTGGCGGGGCGCCTGCGTCGTGCCGAACACGAAGGTGCCGCCGCGCTTGGCCGCCTGCGCGAAGGCGTCCAGCGGCAGCCCGGCCGCCGTGGCAAGAACCAGGGTCGTGCAGAAGCTGCGTCGGGTGGGGGCGAAGTTCATCGGCATGTCTCCGGGCTGTGGACGCGGCGCGTCACGGATGGCGGAGTGCGAACCGTAGCAATGCGTGTCGTGCGCCGATAGGTCCAACGCCGGCCGATCGATGGAACCAGACGGGGAGAGTTTTCCCCGAGACCCGGCCGGTCCTCAGGTTGCGATGGCGATGGCTGCGCGCAGCGCGGTCAGTGACGACACGGCGAGATTCACCCGGTGCCGGCGAGCGACGCCAGCGCGGCCGCGCAGGCCAGCC
>JBLMVT010000122.1:0-2706 GCA_050256835.1 Betaproteobacteria bacterium
CTGCCCGGCATCATGAGCGGCGAGGTGTGGTGGAGCCAGGGCTACAGCGAGCCGGGCTCGGGCTCCGACCTCGCCTCGCTGAAGACGCGCGCGGAACGCCGCGGCGACAAGTACGTCGTCAACGGCCAGAAGACCTGGACCACGCTCGGCCAGTACGGCGACTGGATCTTCTGCCTGGTGCGCACCAGCAACGAAGGCAAGCCGCAGACCGGCATCTCGTTCCTGCTGATCGACATGAAGTCGCCCGGCATCACGGTGCGGCCGATCATCACGCTCGACGGCGAGCACGAGGTCAACGAGGTGTTCTTCGACAACGTCGAGGTGCCCGCGGAGAACCTCGTCGGCGAGGAGAACAAGGGCTGGACCTACGCCAAATACCTGCTCGCCCACGAGCGCACCAACATCGCCGACGTGAACCGCGCCAAGCGCGAGCTCGAGCGCCTGAAGCGCATCGCCCGCGCCGAGGACGTCTACGACGACCCGCGCTTTCGCGACCAGATCGCGCTGCTCGAGGTCGACATCGTCGCGCTCGAGATGATGGTGCTGCGCGTGCTCTCGGGAGAGAAGAGCGGCAAGCAGTCGCTCGACATCGCGGGCCTGCTGAAGATCCGCGGCAGCGAGATCCAGCAGCGCTACACCGAGCTGATGATGCTCGCCGCCGGGCCCCACGCGCGGCCGTTCGTGCGCGAGGCGATGGAGGCCGGCTGGCAGGGCGACCAGGTCGGCGCCGCCTACCTCGCGCCGCTCGCCGGCACCTACTTCAACTACCGCAAGACGACGATCTACGGCGGCAGCAACGAGGTTCAGCGCAACATCATCGCCCAGCAGGTGCTCGGCTGAAAGCCGGGCACCTGCTGCGCTGCGCGCGACAGGATTGCACCCCTCGCCTGCCCCTCCCGCCCAGCGGGAAGGGGTTCCAGAAAGAGAGACGACGATGGACTTCGAATTCACCGACGACCAGAACTCGCTGCGCGACGCCGTCGCGCGCTGGGTCGAAAAGGGCTTCTCGTTCGAGCGCCGGCACGCCATCGCCAAGGCCGGCGGCGCGACGCGCGAGGTCTATGCCGAGCTCGCCGGCCTCGGCCTCACCGGGCTGGCGGTTCCCGAGGCGCACGGCGGGATGGGCTTCGGGGCGGTCGAGGCGATGGTGGTGATGGAGGAGCTCGGCCGCGGGCTGGTCAACGCGCCGTACGCTGACGCCGCGCTGGTCGCGCCGGCGCTGCTCGCCGCCGCGCCGGCCGAGGTGCAGGCCGCCTGGCTGCCGAAGATCGCCGACGCCTCGGCGCTGGTCGTGCCGGCGCTGGCCGAGCGCGGCGCGCGCTACCGGCTCGACCAGGTCGCCACCAAGGCGACGCAGGGCGCGCAGGGCTGGACGCTCGACGGCGCGAAGAGCGTCGTCCCCGCCGGCGACGAGGCCGACGCCTTCGTCGTGCCGGCGCACAGCGCGAACGGAATCCACCTGTTCCTCGTCGAGAGCGGCACGCCGGGCGTCGCCGTGCGCGGCTACCCGACGCAGGACGGCGCACGCGCCGCGGAACTGACGATGTCGGGCACGCCGGCCGTGCTGGTGGCGCGGGAAGGCCTGTTCGTGCTCGAACGCGCGGTCGATGCCGGCATCGCCGCCGTCTGCGCCGAGGCCGTCGGGCTGATGGACAGGCTGGTCGCGATCACCGTCGAGTACATGAACACGAGGCGGCAGTTCGGCGTGCCGATCGCCAGCTTCCAGGCGCTGCGCCACCGCATCGCCGACGTGAAGATGCAGCTCGAGCTGGCGCGCTCGATGAGCTACTTCGCCACGCTGAAGCTCGGCGAGGCCGAGCCGCAGCGCCGCCGTGCGCTGTCGCAGGCTAAGGTGCAGTTGGGCCAGTCGATGCGCTTCGTCGGCCAGCAGTGCATCCAGCTGCACGGCGGCATCGGCGTCACCGACGAGTACGTCGCCAGCCACTACTTCAAGCGCCTGACGATGCTCGAGATGGCGTACGGCGACACGCTGCACCACCTCGGCGAGGTGAGCAGCCGCATGCAGGACACGGCGGGCGTGTTCGCCTGAGGCCGGGCGGCCATGCTCGTGCTGCGCCCCAACTGCGAGTGCTGCGACCGCGACCTGCCGCCCGACGCGGCCGACGCACGCATCTGCAGCTTCGAGTGCACCTTCTGCGCCGACTGCGCGGCGACGCGGCTTGGCAACGCCTGCCCGAACTGCGGCGGCGAACTGGTCGCGCGCCCGCGGCGCCCGGCGCGGCTGCTCGGCAGCTACCCGGCGTCGCGGGAGCGGGTGGTCAAGCCGCATACCGGCTGCGGCGCGACCGCATGACGCCGGCGGCCGGCTCGATCTGCGACGTCGCCAGCGTCTCAGTCGGCCACTTCACCGACCCGCGCCGGCCGACCGGCTGCACCGTCGTGCGCTGCGAACAGGGGGCGGTGTGCGGCGTCGACGTGCGCGGCGCAGCACCCGGCACGCGCGAGACCGACCTGCTCGATCCGGTCAACCTGGTCGAGCGCGTGCACGCGGTGCTGCTCGCCGGCGGCAGCGCGTTCGGCCTCGACGCCGCCGCCGGCGTGATGCGCTGGCTCGACGAGCACGGCCACGGCCTGCCAGTCGGCGCGGCGCGCGTACCGATCGTGCCGGCGGCAGTCTTGTTCGACCTCGGCGTCGGCGACGGACGCATCCGCCCCGACGCCGACGCCGGCCATGCCGCCTGCGCC
>JBLMVT010000123.1:0-6041 GCA_050256835.1 Betaproteobacteria bacterium
TCGCCGGCGGCGGCATCATCAACGCCGACGCCTGCGAGCTGCTGGTCGAGTTCGCCGAGGCGGTCGACGTGCCGGTGATTCCGACCCTGATGGGCTGGGGCTCGATCCCCGACGACCACCCCCTGATGGCCGGCATGTGCGGGCTGCAGACCAGCCACCGCTACGGCAACGCGACGCTGCTCGCCAGCGACTTCGTGCTCGGCATCGGCAACCGCTGGGCGAACCGCCATACCGGCTCGACCGAGGTCTACTGCAAGGGCCGCAGCTTCGTGCACGTCGACATCGAGCCGACGCAGATCGGGCGCGTCTTCATGCCCGCCCTCGGCATCGTCTCCGACGCCCGCGCGGCGCTCGAACTGTTCGTCGAGGTGGCGCGCCAGATGAAGGCCGCCGGCACGCTGAAGGACCGCACCGCGTGGGTCGCCGAGTGCCGCCGGCGCAAGGCCACGATGCTGCGCAAGACCAACCACGACAGCGTGCCGATGAAGCCGCAGCGCGTCTACCAGTGCATGAACAACGCGTTCGACCGCGACACCACCTACGTCAGCACGATCGGGCTGTCGCAGATCGCCGGCGCGCAGTTCCTGCATGTCTTCAAGCCGCGCCACTGGATCAACTGCGGCCAGGCCGGCCCGCTCGGCTGGACGATCCCCGCCGCGCTCGGCGTGCGCGCGGCCGACCCGGCGCGCAGGATCGTCGCGCTGTCGGGCGACTACGACTTCCAGTTCATGATCGAGGAGCTGGCGGTCGGAGCCCAGTTCAAGCTGCCCTACATCCACATGGTGGTGAACAACAGCTACCTCGGCCTGATCCGCCAGGCGCAGCGCGGCTTCTCGATGGACTACTGCGTGCAGCTCGGCTTCGACAACGTCAACGCGCCCGAGATCCAAGGCTACGGCGTCGACCACGTCAAGGTGGTCGAGGGCCTGGGCTGCAAGGCGATCCGCGTGCGCCGCCAGGAGGAGATCCGTCCCGCCATCCGGCAGGCCGAGCAATGGATGGCCGAGTACCGGGTGCCGGTGGTGATCGAGGTCATCCTCGAGCGGGTGACCAACATCTCGATGGGCGCCGAGATCGACGCCGTCAACGAGTTCGAGGAGCTGGCGCTGTCGCGCGAGGATGCGCCGACCGCGATCGGCATGCTCGACTGACCGAAGGAGAAACCATGCCCCGCTTCGCCGCCAACCTGACGATGCTGTTCAACGAGGTGCCGTTCCTCGACCGGTTCGAGCGCGCCGCCAAGGCCGGCTTCACGGCCGTCGAGTTCCTGTTCCCCTACGCGTTCCGGGCCGCCGAGATCAAGGCGCGGCTCGACGCGAACGGCCTCGCGCTGGTGCTGCATAACCTGCCCGCCGGCGACTGGGATGCCGGCGAGCGCGGCATCGCGGTGCTGCCCGAGCGTGTCGACGAATTCCGTTCGGCCGTCGGCAAGGCCGTCGAGTTCGCGAGCGCCCTGGGCGTCGGGCAGCTCAACTGCCTGGCCGGCAAGGCGCCCGCCGGCGTCGCCGACGAGCTGCTGCGCAAGACCTTCGTCGCCAACCTGAGGTTCGCCGCCGCCGAGCTGAAGAAGGCCGGGCTCAAGCTGCTGATCGAGCCGATCAACACCTGGGACATCCCCGGCTTCTGGCTCAACCGCACGGCGCAGGCGGTGTCGGTCCTCGACGAGGTCGATAGCGACAACCTGTTCCTGCAGTACGACATCTACCACGCGCAACGCATGGAGGGCGAGCTGGCGGCGACCATCGAGCGGCACCTGGCGCGCATCGCCCACGTGCAGCTGGCCGACAACCCGGGCCGCCACGAGCCGGGCAGCGGCGAGATCAACTACCCCTTCCTGTTCGCCCACCTCGACCGCCTCGGCTACCGCGGCTGGATCGGCTGCGAGTACCGGCCGGCGACGACGACCGAGGCCGGGCTGGGCTGGCTGAAGAACACGGGCTGAAACCGCCGGAGTACCGACATGACCGCGCAACCTCTCGACCTCGGCTTCATCGGCCTGGGCATCATGGGCGCGCCGATGGCGGGCCATCTCGTCGCGGCCGGCCACAGGCTGTTCGTGCACACGCGCGGCAAGGTGCCGGCGTCGATCGCCGACAGCCCGGCCACCGTCTGCCCGACCGCGCGCGGCGTCGCCGAGCGCGCCGACGTCGTGTTCCTGATGGTCCCCGACACGCCCGACGTCGAGTCCGTGCTGTTCGCCGAGACCGGCGTCGCCTGCGGCCTGACGAAAGGCAAGACGGTGGTCGACATGTCGTCGATCTCGCCGCTGGCCACCAAGGCGTTCGCGCAGAGGATCAACGCGCTCGGCTGCGACTACCTCGACGCGCCGGTGTCGGGTGGCGAGGTCGGCGCGCAGGCCGCCTCGCTCACCATCATGGTCGGTGGCCCGCAGGCGGCGTTCGACCGCGTGAGGCCGCTGTTCGAGCTGATGGGCCGGAACATCACGCTGGTCGGCGGCAATGGCGACGGCCAGACGACCAAGGTGGCCAACCAGATCATCGTCGCGCTGAACATTGCCGCGGTGAGCGAGGCGCTGGTGTTCGCGGCCAAGGCGGGCGCCGACCCGGGCCGCGTGCGCCAGGCGCTGATGGGCGGATTCGCCTCCAGCCGCATCCTCGAGGTGCACGGCGAGCGGATGATCAAGCGGACCTTCGCGCCGGGCTTTCGCATCCGCCTGCACCGCAAGGACCTGAACCTGGCGCTGGCCGGCGCCCGCGAGCTGGGCGTTGCGCTGCCGCAGACGGCGGGCGCCGCGCAGCTGATGAACGCCTGCGCGGCGCAGGGCTGGGACGAACTCGACCATTCGGCCCTGGTCAGGGCGCTCGAACTGTGGGCGCAGCACGAGGTCGGGCCGGGCTGAGAGGGCGCCGCCGGCGGCGCGCCCGTTGACGGCTCGCAAGCGGCACGGTCGATCGGCGACCCATGATCGGCCGCACCTTTCCCGTGTCTGCAAGGAGCCCACAGATGAATCCGCTTCGCATGCTCGCGGCGGCCGCCGCCGCCCTCGTCCCCCTGATCGCGCCGGCGCAGGTCACCGTCAAGCCCGACGGCCAGTTCCGCTTCCTGCTCGGTGCCGGCGCGAGCGTCGCGTCGGGCAACACCAAGTCGTCCAACCTGAACCTCACCGCCGACGGCGTCCGCGCCACCGACCTCGACAAGCTGACGCTGAAGGCCCAGGCCCTGTACGGCAGCAGCAACGGCACGACGACTGCCGAGCGCCTGGTGCTCGGTGGACAGTACAACCGCGACCTCACGCCGCGCATCTTCTGGTTCGCCGGCGCCGATGCGCTGCGCGACAAGCCGGCCAACCTGTCCAGCCGCTATGCCGTCGCCGCCGGGGTGGGCTACCACGTGATCAAGTCCGACACGATGACCTTCGACGTCTCGGGCGGTCTCGGCTACACGCGCGACAGCTTCGTCGCGCCGGTGGTCATCGACGATGAGCTGCGCGAGAGCCTCGGCCGCACCGAACTCGTGCTGGCCGAGGAGTCGACTCACAAGCTGACCGAGACGACGAGCGCGTTCCAGAAGCTGTCGCTGCGGCCGGACCTCGAGCACTCGGGCGATTTCCTCGCCAACTTCGAGTCCGGCATCTCGGTGGCCATGAACAAGACACTGAGCCTGACGGCAGGACTGAGCTACCGCTACAACAGTGACCCCGGCGTCGGCTTCAAGAAAGGCGACGCACTGTTCGTGACCGGCGTCACCGTCCGCTTCGACTGACCGCCGGCATCGTTTCCGACCGCTGCCCGATGAGCCTGCCTTCGCCCGCCGCCGATCCCCGCGCGCTGCTGCGCATGCTGTACGACGCTGCGGTGGCGCGGGCGTTGCCGGGCGAGACGCTGGGCCGCTTCCTGCCCGCGCCGCCAAGGGGCCGCACGCTGGTGCTCGGCGCCGGCAAGGCGGGCGGCGCGATGGCCGCGGCGCTCGACGCGCAGTGGCCGAAGGATGCTCCGCTCGCCGGGCTCGTCGTTACCCGTTACGGTCACGTGCCGCCCGCCTATGCCGCGCGCCCGGGACGCATCGAGGTGGTCGAGGCGGCCCACCCCGTGCCCGACGCGGCCGGGCGGCAGGCCGCCGCGCGCATCCTCGCGCTCGCCGGAGGCCTCACTGCCGACGACCTCGTGCTGTGCCTAGTCTCGGGCGGCGGCTCGGCGCTGCTCGCCTTGCCCGCCGAGGGCGTCACCCTCGAGGCCAAGCAGGCGGTCAACAAGGCGCTGCTGGCCAGCGGAGCGGCGATCGACGAGATGAACTGCGTTCGCAAGCACCTCTCGGCCGTGAAGGGCGGCCGCCTCGCCGCGGCCTGCGCGCCGGCCCGCGTCGTGACCCTGCTGATCTCGGACGTGCCGGGCGACGACCCGGCGGTCATCGCCAGCGGCCCGACTGTGCCCGACCCGAGCACCTGCGCGGACGCGCTGGCCATCCTCGAGCGCTACGCCATCGAGGTGCCGCCGGCCGTGCGCGCCGGCCTGCAGAGCGGCGCGCTCGAGACGCCCAAGCCCGGCGATCTGCGCTTCGCCGGCCACCAGATGCAGTTGATCGCCACGCCGCAGCAGAGCCTCGATGCCGCGGCGGCGCTGGCCCGCTCGCTCGGGCTGGAGGCGCACGTCCTCTCCGACGAGATCGAGGGCGAGTCGCACGTCGTCGGTCGGGTCCACGCGGCGCTGGCGCGCGCCGTCGCGCGTCGCGGCACGCCCTTCGCCCGCCCGTGCGTGATCCTCTCCGGCGGCGAGACGACGGTGACGGTGAAGGCGAAAGGGGGCCGCGGCGGGCGCGCCACCGAGTTCCTGCTCGGCTGCGCCATCGCGCTGAAGGGCGAGCCGCTCGTGTACGCGCTCGCCGCCGACACCGACGGCATCGATGGCGTCGAGGACAACGCCGGCGCCGTCGTCACCCCCGACACGCTCGCGCGCGCCGGCGCGCTGGGGCTGAAGGCCGAGGCGTTCCTCGACCGCAACGACGCGTACAACTTCTTCGACGCGCTCGGCGACCTCGTCGTCACGGGGCCGACCTTCACCAACGTCAACGACTTCCGCGCGCTGCTCGTGCTGTAGCTTGGCGACGGCCGCGGTGGCCGGGGGTGCGCGCGCAGGTCCCATTCCGCGGTCGCCTGGCAGCGCGCACATCGAGGCGGCATTGAAGGGGCAGCGCAGGCATGTCGCGGTGGCGCCCCGCGAGCGCGGACCGGAGAACGCACCTCCGGGCCACCCGCCACGCCGAGCGCACCGCACGCGCCGCTACGCCGAGCGCACCGCACGCGACCGTGTTGCTGCGCCCGCCCCGATGCGGTAGCTTGCGGCTGGCGGAGAAGGGTGGTCCCTTGGCGGCATTGCGTGAACGCGATTGGCGCGCGGCGCTGGCGACGGTCGGCGCGGTCGGCGCGGAGGCCGGCAGCGTCGGCGCCTTCGCGCGCGCCGGCGTCGAGCAGCTGTCGCGGCTGGTCGCCTCGGAGATCACCACGCTGTCGATCTGCGACCTGGCGAGCGGCCGGCGCGAGGTGATCGGCGCGCCGGCGGTCGCCCTGTCCGCGGAGGACCGTGCCTGCTTCGACCGCCACTTCCGCGCCCACCCGCTGGTGCGCTACCACGCCCACCTGCGCGGCCCCGATACGCATCGCATCAGCGACTCGGTGCCGTTCGCGCGGTTTCGCGAGAGCGCGCTGTATGCCGAGTACTACCGGCGCATCGGCATCGACCACGCGGTGGCGGTGCCGCTCGCGGTCGACGAGCGCGTGCTCGTCAGCTTCGTGCTGAACCGCCGCGGGCGCGACTTCGCCGATTGCGACTGCGCGCTGCTCGATGCCGTGCGCGGCCATCTCGCGCAGCTCTACCGGCATGCAGCCGAGCTGGAGCGCGCGCGCGACGCGCTCGCCGGCCTCGAGGCGGCGCTTTCGCAAGGCGGCGAAGGCGTCGTGCTGCGCCTCCAAGCGGGCCGCACGCTGCTCGATGCCGCGCCGGCCGCGCTGGCGCTGCTCGCGCGCTACGGCGTCGCGCCGGTGCACCCCGGCGAGCGTTTGCCCGCGCGGCTCGACCGCTGTCTGG
>JBLMVT010000124.1:0-4371 GCA_050256835.1 Betaproteobacteria bacterium
GGCGGCCCAGTTCAAGGGCGGCATCAGGTTCGGCCGCGCCGGCGCCTGGCTGAAGGACCACCGCGCCACGCCCGGGGGCGAGCGCAACTACTCGATCAGCGTCGGCAGCGCCACCTCGGGCGGCGATCTGAACAACGTGCGCATCTTCGAGTTCGACGCCGACGGCCGCCTGCTGCGCCGGATGTTCGCCGCTCACGCGCGCGTCGAGCGCGACGCAGTCTGGCAGCTGAGCGACGTCGAGGTCACCGACTGGGACGGCGTCGCCGCCAGCGGCGAGGTCGAGGAGCGCCACCTCGACGCGCTGCGCTGGCCGACGACGCTGTCGGCCGGCGTCGTCGCCGCCGCCGTGCTGCCGATCGACACCATGTCGACGGTCGAGCTGTTCCGCTATTCGCGCCACCTGGCGAGCAACGAGCAGGCCGCGCAGCGCTACGAGATCCAGTTCTGGAAGAAGGCGCTGTACCCGTTCGCCTGCCTGGTCATGGTCGCGCTGGCGCTGCCCTTCGCCTACCTGAACGTGCGCTCGGGCGGCATCAGCCTGAAGGTGTTCGGCGGCATCATGCTGGGCATCAGCTTCGTGCTGCTCAACAACGTCGCCGGCCACCTCGGCCTGCTGCGTGACTGGACGCCGTGGATCGTCGCCGCCGTGCCGAGCGTGCTCTACCTGTGGCTGTCGCTGGCCGCCTTCGGCTGGCTGGTGCGCTACCGATGACGCGCGGCCTGCTGCTGTTCGCGCACGGCGCGCGCGACGTGCGCTGGGCGCGGCCGTTCGAGGACGTGGTCGCGCGGGTGCGTGAGTCGGCACCCGGCGTGGCGGTCGAGCTGGCCTACCTGGAGTTCATGTCGCCGCGCCTGCCCGAGGCCGGCGCCCGGCTGGCCGCGGCCGGCTGCATCGAGGTGACGGTGCTGCCGCTGTTCCTCGGCGCCGGCGGCCACGTGCGCAAGGACGTCCCGGGGCTGTTCGCCGACCTGCAGCGCGCGCACCCCGGCACGCGCTGGACGCTCGCCCCCGCCATCGGCGAGGCCGACGTGCTCGTGCAGGCGATGGCGCGGGTCGCACTCGAGCGTCTCGGAGCGCCCGGCGCGGCGATGGAATAATCCGCGCGCCCTCCGCCCGCTACCGATGAACCTGCACCAGTTCCGCTTCGTCCAGGAGGCCGTCCGCCGCCAGCTCAACCTGACCGAGACGGCGAAGGCGCTGCACACCTCGCAGCCCGGCGTGTCGAAGGCGATCCTCGAGCTGGAGGAGGAGCTCGGCGTCGACATCTTCGCGCGCCACGGCAAGCGGCTGCGCCGCATCACCGAGCCCGGCGAGGCGGTGCTGCGCTCGATCGAGGTGATCCTGCGCGAGGTCGGCAACCTCAGGCGCATCGGCGAGGAGTTCTCGCTGCAGGACGCCGGCACGCTGTCGATCGCCACCACGCACACCCAGGCGCGCTACTTCCTGCCCAGGCCGATCGCCCAGCTGCGCCAGCGCTACCCGAAGGTCGCGATCAGCCTGCACCAGGGCACGCCGCGCCAGGTCGCGCAGATGCTGCTCGAGGAGACGGCCGAGCTGGGCCTGGCCACCGAATCGCTGGCGGACTTCGACGAGCTGGTGACGCTGCCGCTGTACGAATGGCGCCACGTCGCCGTGTGCCCGGCGGGCCATCCGCTGGCGCAGGTCGAGCGGCCGACGCTCGAGCAGCTCGCCGTCGAACCGCTGATCTCCTACCACCCGTCGTTCACCGGTCGCACCAAGGTCGACGAGGCTTTCGCCGCGCGCCGCCTGAAGACCAACGTCGTGCTCGAGGCGATTGACGCCGACGTCATCAAGACCTACGTGCGCCTCGGGCTGGGCGTCGGCATCGTCGCCGAGATGGCGGTGCGCGACGACCCGCCCAACGGCGACCTCGTTGCGCGCCCGGTCGGGCACCTGTTCGGCCGCAACGTGACCCGCCTGGCCTTCAAGCGCGGCGCCTACCTGCGCAGCTTCGTCTTCGCCTTCGCCGAGATGATGAGCGAGCGCCTCAGCCGCGCGCTGATCGAGCGCGCGATGGCCGGCGAAGGGCAGACCGACTTCGAGCTGTGAAGCCGTTGCATTCCTCATGAACCCCAGAACCCCCGTCATCGCCAGCCGCCTGCCGCAGGTCGGCACGACCATCTTCACCGTCATGTCGGCGCTGGCGCAGCAGCACGGGGCGGTCAACCTGGGCCAGGGCTTTCCGGACTTCGACTGCGACCCGAAGCTGGTCGACGCGGTCGACGCCGCGATGCGCGCCGGGCTCAACCAGTACCCGCCGATGGCCGGCGTGCCGGCGCTGCGCGAGGCGATCGCGGGCAAGATCGAGGCGCTGTACGGCGCGCGCTACGACCCGGCGAGCGAGGTCACGGTCACCGCCGGAGCCACGCAGGCGATCCTGTCGGCGATCCTCGCCGTCGTGCATCCGGGCGACGAGGTGATCGTGCTGGAGCCGTGCTACGACAGCTACGTGCCCAACATCGAGCTCGCCGGCGGTCGCGTCGTGCGCGTGCCGCTCGTGCCGGGCACCTTCCGTCCCGATTTCGAGCGCATCGCTGCGGCGCTGACGCCGCACACGCGCGCGATCCTCGTCAACACGCCGCACAACCCGAGCGCCACCGCCTGGACGCGCGCCGAGATGCAGCGTCTGGCCGCGCTGCTCGAGCCGACCGACGTGCTCGTCATCGCCGACGAGGTCTACGAGCACATGGTGTTCGACGGCCGCGCGCACGAGAGCGTGGCGCGCCATCCCTCGCTGGCGGCGCGCAGCCTGATCGTGTCGAGCTTCGGCAAGACCTACCACGTGACCGGCTGGAAGGTCGGCTACGTCGCGGCGCCGGCGTCGCTCACCGCCGAGCTGCGCAAGGTGCACCAGTTCAACGTGTTCACCGTCAACACGCCGGTGCAGCACGCGCTGGCCGCGTACATGGCCGACCCGCGGCCCTACCTCGAACTGGGCGCGTTCTACCAGGCCAAGCGCGACCGCTTCCGCGCCGGGCTGGCGCGCACGCCGCTGCGCGCGCTGCCCAGCGAGGGCAGCTACTTCCAGTGCGTCGACTACTCGGCGGTGAGCGAACTGGGCGAGGACGCGTTCTGCCGCTGGCTGACGACGACCGTCGGCGTCGCCGCGATCCCGCTGGCCGCCTTCTACGGCGCGCCGTTCGAGCAGCGGATCGTGCGGCTGTGCTTCGCCAAGCGCGACGAGACGCTCGACGCGGCGATCGAGCGGCTGACCCGGCTGTAGCTGCTCAGCGCGGGCGCGGCTTGCCACGCGCGCCGGGCAGCGGCGCCGGCGAGCTGAACGAGAAGTCGCCGCCCTCGTAGCGCTGGCTGCGCTCGTTCGGCTGCTCCGCACCTTCGGGCGCGTCGTCGAGGTTGACGTCGAGCGCCAGCGGGCGCGCGACGCCGGCCGCCGGCGTGATCGGCATGGTGGTGTGCAGCGGATAGCTGACGACGCTCGGCGCGTCGCCGATCGGCAGCTCGAGGTCGACCGACGTCGGTCGGCTCTCGCGGTCGGCGAGGTCGCGCGCGATCTCGTAGAGGAACAGCACCTCGCGGTAGGCGGCGAGGTCGAACACCGCGTCGCTCGCGCCCTGGCGGAACAGCAGCGGCTCGAGCACGCCCATCGCGCGCGTCGGAGTCGGCCACGCCGCCTGCAGCCGCGCCATCACCTCGCGGTCGTCCTCGAGCGAGCGCGCCGGCGCGTCGCGGTCGTCCCAGGCCGGCGCGTAGGCATTGAAGCGCTGGTTGAACTGCTCGCGCACGCGCTCGTAGGCCTCGCGGTCGCCGCGGTGGCGATGAATCTCGAGCAGCTTGAGGTACGGCAGCGGACTGATGCCGCCGACGCTGGCGATGTGGTTGAGCAGCAGTTCGACTGCGGCGTCGTCCTGGCCGAGCGTGACGAAGAACTCGGCCTGCTGTTCGAGGTCGATCAGTTCCTCGGCCGACACGGCGCGTCGCGGCGCCTCGGCCGCGTCGAGTTCCGGGATCTCGACGGTGTGCCGCCAGCCCTGCGCAGCCGCGCTCTCGGCGACGGGCGGGTCGGCCGGCCGGCTGCGCGCCACTGCCGGCAGGGATTGCTCGCCGTTGTCGTGCAGCGACGGCGCCGCCGACGGAGCCGCATGGTCCCACCATTCGGCGCGCTCGCGTTCGCGCCGCCGCGCCCAGGCCAGCACGCCGGCCAGCACCAGCAGCAGCAGCGCGACCAGTCCGGCGAGCAGGTAGACGAGCGGGTTGGCATAGCGGCCGCCCTCGGCCTCGCGCAGGCGCGACTGCAGCGCGGCGAGGTCGTTGCGCGTCGCCGCGTTGTCGGCCTTGAGTCGGGTCAGGCTGTCCTCCAGCTGGCGCAGGCGCTCGTTGTCGATCGGCGC
>JBLMVT010000125.1:0-5213 GCA_050256835.1 Betaproteobacteria bacterium
CGGTTCGGCCTTCTGCGCCGCCCTGCCGTGACCGATGCGCGCGACGTTGGTCGCGCGGTTCGGGCCGCGCCGCTCGCGGCCGTCCCAGCCGTCGCCGGGCTCGAGCGTGAAGCTGCTGACCAGAGCGGCCATCGTGCCGGCCTGCTCGCGCATCGACTCGGCGGCGGCCGCCGCCTGCTCGACCAGCGCGGCGTTCTGCTGCGTCGCCTGGTCCATCTGCGTGATCGCCTGGTTGACCTGCTCGATGCCCGAGCTCTGCTCGGCCGACGCGGCCGAGATCTCGCTCATGATGTCGGTCACGCGCTTCACCGAGCCGACGATGTCGGCCATCGTCTTGCCGGCGGCCTCGACCAGCTGCGAGCCGGTGCCGACCTTCTCCACCGAGTCGCCGATCAGTGCCTTGATCTCGCGCGCCGCCCCCGCGCTGCGCTGCGCCAGGTTGCGCACCTCGGAGGCGACGACCGCGAAGCCGCGCCCCTGCTCGCCGGCGCGCGCCGCCTCGACCGCCGCGTTGAGCGCGAGGATGTTGGTCTGGAACGCGATGCCGTCGATCACGCCGATGATGTCGACGATCTTCTTCGAGCTTTCGGTGATCGACGCCATCGTCGTCACGACCTGCGCCACCACCCGGCCGCCCTTGGCCGCGACCTCCGAGGCGGTCGCCGCCAGCTGGTTGGCCTGGCGCGCGTTGTCGGCGTTCTGCTTCACGGTCGCCGTCAGCTCTTCCATGCTGGCCGCCGTCTCCTCGAGGCTCGACGCCTGTTCCTCGGTGCGCTGCGACAGGTCCTGGTTGCCGCCGGCAATCTCCACCGCGGCGGTGTTGATCGTCTCGGTCGCCTCGTTGATGCGGCGCAGCGTCTCGGCCAGCTTGTCGGCGGTGGCGTTGGCGTCGTCCTTCATGCGGCCGAAGCTGCCATGGAAGTCCTGCGCGATGCGCTCGGTCAGGTCGCCGCGCGCCAGCGCGCCTAGGATGCGCACCACCTCGTCGATGCCGCCCGCGGTCGTGTCCATCAGCGCGTTGATGCTCTCGGCCAGTGCCTTCAGCGCGCCTTCCTTGTCGGCGAGGTCCAGGCGCTGCGTCAGGTCGCCCTGCACCGCCGCGGCGACTAGCCGCTGCGTCTGCTCGACGGTGCGATGCATGGCCTGCGCGGCGTGCACCTGCGCGGTCACGTCGGTGGCGACCTTCACCACCTTGAACGGCTTGCCGTCCGCGTCGAGGATCGGGTTGTAGGACGCCTGGATCCAGACCTCGCGCCCGCCCTTGCCGAGCCGGCGGTACTGCCCGGCGTCGTGCTCGCCGCGGCCGAGCTTGTCCCAGAACGCGCGGTAGTCGGCACCGGCGGCCTCCGCCGGCTCGACGAACATGCCGTGGTGCCGGCCCTCGACCTCGTCCGGCGCGTATCCCATCGTGCGCAGGAAGTTCTCGTTGGCGCTGACGATCGTGCCGTCGAGGCGGAACTCGACCACCGCCTGCACCTTGCCGATTGCCGCGATCTGCCCCTTGTCGTTGAGACGGCCCTCGAGCAGCGCGGCCTGCATCTTCTGCAGAGCCGCCAGCAGCTGGCCGGTCTCGTCGCCGCGGGTCGCGTCGATCGGGTTGTCGAGCTTGCCGCCGGCGATCGCCTCGCTGATCCGCATCGCCTTGCGCAAGGGCCGGGCGATGCCGCGCGCGATCAGGAAGGCGAGCGCGGCGGCCAGCGCCACCGCCAGCGCCACCCCGGCGAGCAGCGTCGAGCGGGTGGCGTCGGCGTCGGCCTTGGCCACGGCGATGTGGCTGCCGGCGTGCGCGACCATCAGGCCGCTCATCGCCTCGAGCGCCTTGCGGTAGTCGGCCATGATCGGCGTCAGCTTGGACTCGTAGAGCTGCTGCGCCTTGTCGCGCTGGCCGGCCCTGACGAGGGCGACGACGTCGCCGCGCGCGGCGATGAAGGCGCTGCGCCGCTCCTTCAGCTCGGCCAGTGCCTTCGCGCCGTCGCTGCTGGCGACCAGCGCGTCGAGCGTCCTGATCGCCTGCTGGTTGCGCTCGCGGTTGGCGGCCAGGCCGGCCGCCGCGCGGTCGGCGGCGTGCGGGTCGCGCGACACCAGCAGTTCGGCGACCAGCGTCATGTTCTCGCGCGCGTTGGCGCCGACGGCGTCGAGCGCGCCGAGGATGCGGAAGTGCTGCTCGACGCTGTCGACCGAGTCGTGCGCCGACGCGGCGCGCATCGCGACCAGCGCGGCGACGGCAGCGAACAGCGCGATCACCGCGGCGAAGCCCAGCAGCAGGCGCTGGGCGACCTCGAGTCTGAATGGCTTCATGCGCTCTCCAGCAGGTGTCGGGTGGCCGGCAGCGGCGCCGCCATGCCCATCTCGTCGCTCGCGATCAGCTTCTCGATGTCCACCAGGATCAGCATCCGGTCGTCGAGCGTGCCCAGGCCGATGACGTAGCCGGTGTCGAGCGCGGCCGCGAAGTCGGGCGCCGGGCGGATCTGCCCGGGTGCGAGCGTGACGACGTCGGACACGCCGTCGACCACGATGCCGAGCACGCGGCCCGCCACGTTGAGGATGATGACGACGGTGAACGCGTCGTACTCGACCGCGTCGAGGCGGAACTTGATCCGCATGTCGATGATCGGCACGATGATCCCCCGCAGGTTGACCACGCCCTTGATGAACTCGGGCACGTTGGCCATGCGCGTCGGTTTCTCGTAGCCGCGGATCTCCTGCACCTTCAGGATGTCGATGCCGTATTCCTCGGCGCCGAGCTTGAACGACAGGAACTCGCGCGGCGCGTCGGCGGCGGGGGCGGTGGGGCTCATGGTCTCCTCGGGCGGGCTTCAGCCGGCGATATCGGCACGGCGGGCGCGAACTGCAGGGCGGCGTCGGCGCGGCGGTAGACGGTGCGCCCCAGCGGCTCGAACAGCTCGCGCGCGTGCCCCAGGCTCTCCGAATGGCCGGCGAACAGCAGCCCGCCGGGCTCGAGCCGCTCGGCCAGCCGGCGCAGCAGGCGCGCCTGCGTCGGCCGGTCGAAATAGATCATCACGTTGCGGCAGAAGATCGCGTCGAAGCGGCCCTCCAGCGGCCAGTGCTCGTCGGCCAGGTTGAGCGGGCGGAACTCGACCCGTGCGCGCAGCTCGGCGCGCACGCGCACCAGCCCGGCGTTGGCGCGGCGCCCGCGCAGGAACCAGCGGCGCTGCAGGTCGGTGCCGAGTCCGGCGATCGCCTCCTCGCGGTAGACGCCTTCGCGCGCGGCGGCGAGCACGCGCGTGTCGATGTCGGTCGCGAGGATGGCCGGCGCCGCGTCGCCCCGCGTTTCGAGCGCGGTGATGGCGATGCTGTAAGGCTCCTCGCCGGTCGAGGCGGCGCAGCACCACAGGCGCGGCGGCCGTCCTTCGGCGCGCTCGGCGAGGTGGCGCGCCAGGATCGGGAAGTGGTGCGACTCGCGGAAGAACGCGGTCAGGTTGGTCGTCAGCGCGTTGACGAACTCCTGCCACTCGGGGTCGTTCGCCGGCTTCGACTCGAGCCGGTCGAGGTAGGCTGCGAAGTCGGGCAGCGCCAGCGCGCGCAGGCGGCGCGCCAGCCGGCTGTAGGCCATGTGGCGCTTGGCCGGGCCGAGCGCGATGCCGGCGTGCCGGTGGATCAGCGCGCGCACGCGCTCGAAGTCGCGCGGCGTGAAGGCGAAGTCGGCGACGTCGGCGACTTCGGCGGTGGCGACCATCAGTGCCGCACGCGCCGCACCAGCGAGGCGACATCGAGGATCAGCGCGACGCTGCCGTCGCCCATGATCGTCGCGCCCGACACGTGCTCGACCTTGCGGTAGTTGGCCTCGAGGTTCTTCACCACCACCTGCTGCTGGCCGATCAGCGCGTCCACCAAAAGCGCGACGCGCAGGCCCTCGGCCTCGACGACGACCATGATCGGGTCGGCCGCGCCCGCGCCCTCGCGCGGCACCGCGAACACCTTCTCCAGCTCGATCACCGGCAGCACCTCGTCGCGCACCTGCACCACGCGCGCGCCGCCGCCCACCGTGCGGATGCGGCCGGCGCCCGGCCGGAACGACTCGACCACCGACGACAGCGGCAGGATGTAGCACTCGTCGGCGACGCCGACCGACATGCTGTCCATGATCGCCAGCGTCAGCGGCAGGCGCACCGAGACCGTCATGCCGCGGCCCTCGGCCGAGTCGATCTCGACCGTGCCGCCGAGCGCGGTGATGTTGCGCTTCACCACGTCCATGCCGACGCCGCGGCCGGACACGTCGGTGACGGCGTCGGCGGTGGAGAAGCCGGGCGCGAAGATCAGGTTCCAGACCTCGGCGTCGCTCAGGCTGTCGGGGGCGTCGATGCCCTTCTCGCGCGCCTTGGCGAGCAGCCGCGCGCGGTTCAGCCCGTGGCCGTCGTCGCGCACCTCGATGGCGATCGAGCCGCCCTGGTGCGAGGCGGCCAGCGTGATCGTGCCGTGCTCGGGCTTGCCGCGCGCCAGCCGTTCGGCCGGTGTCTCGATGCCGTGGTCGCAGGCGTTGCGCACCAGGTGGGTCAGCGGGTCGGTGATCTTCTCGATCACGCCCTTGTCGAGCTCGGTCGCCTCGCCTTCGGTCACCAGCTCGACGCGCTTGCCGAGCTTGCCCGCCAGGTCGCGCAGCATGCGCGGGAAGCGGCTGAACACGACCGACATTGGGATCATGCGGATCGACATCACCGATTCCTGCAGGTCGCGCGTGTTGCGCTCCAGGTCGGCCAGGCCGGCGGCGAGCCTCTCCTGCAGCGCCGGATCGAGCCTCTGCGTCTGCTGCGCCAGCATGGCCTGGGTGATGACGAGCTCGCCGACCAGGTTGATCAGCTGGTCGACCTTCTCGACCGACACGCGCAGGGTCGACGACTCGAGCGTTGCCGCCACCGCTGCCGGCTTCGCCGCCTCGGCCTTCGCCGGCTGCGGCGGCGCGCCGTCGAACAGGCCCCAGCCGGGGCCGAGCGGCAGCAGCCTGACCTGCTCGCGCGCGACGTGGAAGCCGAATAGGTCGAACAGGTCGTCGTCGCTGCTCGTCGTCACGACCTTGAAGCGGCGCATGCCGTCGGCGGCGCGGCCGGCATCGAGCGGCTCGATCGTGCCGAGCCCGGGGATCTCGCGGAACAGCTCGGCCAGGCCGTCGGCCTGCGCCGGGTCGGCCAGCGGGCCGACCTGCAGCTCGAGCCGGCGCGCGGGTTCGGCCGCTTCGGCGGGCACGGCGGGCGCCG
>JBLMVT010000126.1:0-5501 GCA_050256835.1 Betaproteobacteria bacterium
GATCTCGAAGCCGAGTGCAAGCCGCCCCCGCGCGTCGCGCAGGCCCTCGAGTTCGCGCTCGAGCCGCGCGCGCCAGCGCGGCGTGCGCAGCCCCGCATGGCGCGCCGTGGCCGCGTTGCCGCCGAGCCCGCGCAGCTCACCGAGCAGCGACGCCGCATCGGCGAACGTGAGGGTCAGCGTCTCCTGATCCATCACCGGATCGGCGAAGCCCGCGTGCAGCATCATGTCGCCGAGGTCGTGCATGTCCACGAAGTCCTGCGCCGGCGCGCCCCAGCCGAGGCGCGCGTAGAGCGGACGCAGCGCCTTCAGTGTGTCGGGGCCGAAGCACGAGAACATGACGAAGCCGCCGACGGCGAGCGCGCGCTGCCAGCGCACCAGCAACGCCTCGGGATCGGCGCTCAGGTGCAGCGCCATGTTGGCCCACAGCAGTTCGGCCGACGCGTCGGTCAGCTCGGCATCGAGCACCACCTGCGCGGTGCAGCCGCGCGGGCGCGTCCACCAGCGCGCTCGGGCTGCGCGGCTGCGTTCGGCGAGCGCGGGCACGGGCTCGACCAGCAGGCGCCGCGCCTTCGGGTACGCGGCGGCGAGCGGCGCCTCGCTCGCTCCCGACCAGGCCCACCACTGCAGCACCGTCGCCGGTTGCAGGCGGATCATCGGCAGCCGTTCGGCCATGCGCCGCGCCACCTCGCCGTGCAGCCACGGCGGTGCCGGGGCGCGCGCGAAGCGCCGCCAGTCGGCGCGCAGCGCCGCGGGGTCGACCGCCGGTCCATCGGCCATGGGCGGGCAGTATATTGAGCCGATGCAGCTGACGCGCTGGTTCGGCCCCGCGACGGCGAGGCGCTTCGCGTTGCCGACGCGCTGCGCCGTCTGCCGCGCCTGGGACGACGCGCGGTTGTGCCGCGACTGCGTGGCGCGCTTCGTCACCGCACGTTCGCGCTGCCGACGTTGTGCGATCGACGTCCCCGCCGGCGTCACGACCTGCGGCACGTGCCTGCGCCAGCCGCCGACCTTCGACCGCACGATCGCTGCCGTGTCCTACGACCACCCGTGGGACGGGCTGGTCGCTGCCTTCAAGTTCCACGCGGCGCTCGACCTCGCGCCTGTGCTCGCCGAGCGCATCGTGCAGGCGGTGCGCGCCGCCGGCGAGACGCCGCCCGATCTCGTGCTGCCGGTACCGCTCGGCGCGACCCGGCTGCGCGAACGCGGCTACAACCAGGCGTGGGAGCTGGCGCGCCGCGTCGCGCGCCGGCAGCGCCGGCCGGCCGACGCTGCGCTGCTCGCCAGGGTGCGCGAAACCCCGCACCAGCTCGCACTGCCGCGCGCCGCCCGCGCGGCCAACGTGCGCGGCGCCTTCCTCGTCGAGCCGCGTCGCGCCCACGAGCTGCGCGGCCGCGAGGTCGCGCTCGTCGACGACGTGCTGACCACCGGTGCGACGGCGGGCGAGATCGCCACCGTGCTGCGGCGCGCCGGCGCGGCGCGCGTGCAGCTTTGGGTGCTGGCGCGCACGCCGGCCGATTGAAACGAAGCGAGGCGCGCCTGTTCCACGTCGTCCTCGTGCGGCCCGAGATCCCGCCCAACACCGGCAACGTGATCCGGCTGGCGGCCAACACCGGCTGCACGCTGCACCTCGTCGAACCGCTCGGCTTCTCGATGGACGACCGGCTGCTGCGACGCGCCGGGCTCGACTACCACGAGTACGCCGAGGTGCGGCGCCACGCCTCCTGGGCGGCGCTGCTCGAGACCGAGCGGCCGCTGCGCCGCTTCGCCTTCACGCGCCACGGCACGCGCGCGTTCGCCGACGTGCGCTGGCAGCCCGGCGACTGGCTGGTGTTCGGCGCCGACACCAACGGCCTCGATGCATCGGTGCGCGATACGTTTGCCCCAGACTGCCGCGTGCGCCTGCCGATGCGCCCCGGCCAGCGCAGCCTCAACCTGTCGAACGCGGTCGCGGTCGCGGTGTTCGAGGCGTGGCGGCAATGCGGCTACGCCGGCGGCGTGTGAGCGTCAGGACTCGGCGCGCGCGTCGCGCCCCATCAGCCGCTCGAGCGCCAGCGCGGGCGTGACGCGGCCCTCGAGCACCGCCACCACCGCCTCGGTGATCGGCATCTCGACGCCGTGCTCGGCGGCGCGGCGCAGCGCCATCGCCGCGCTCGGCACGCCCTCGGCCACGTGGCCCAGCTCGGTCAGGATGCGCGCCAGCGGCACACCCTGCGCAAGGCGCAGGCCGACGCGACGGTTGCGCGAGAGGTCGCCGGTGGCAGTGAGCACGAGGTCGCCCAGCCCCGACAGCCCCATGAAGGTCTCGGCGCGCGCGCCGAGCGCGACGCCCAGCCGCGTCATCTCGGCCAGGCCGCGCGTGATCAGCGCGGCGCGCGCGTTCAGGCCCAGCCCGGCGCCGTCGCGCATGCCGTCGGCGATGCCGGTGGCCAGCGCGAGCACGTTCTTCACCGCGCCTCCGACCTCGACGCCGATCGGGTCGGTCGAGGTGTAGACGCGCAGGTTGTCGCCGTGCAGCGCCTGCACGGCCTGCTCGGCCAGCGCCTCGTCTTCGCTGGCCGCGACCAGCGCGCTCGGCTGGCCGCGCGCCACCTCGAGCGCGAAGCTCGGACCGGACAGCACCCCGGCGCGCAGGTCGGGGCGCAGCGCGCGCGCAACCTCGTGGCCGAGGCGCCCGCTGCCCGGCTCGAAGCCCTTGCACAGCCAGAGCACCGGCGGCGCGGGTCGCGGCAGCCGCCCGAGCATCTCGGCCAGTGCGGCCATCGGCGTGGCGACGATGACCAGCCCGTCGCGCGCATGGGCCGTCGCGCGGTCGAAGTCGGCGCTCAGGGCGAGCGCGGCGGGCAGTTCGATGCCGGGGAGATAGCGTTCGTTGCGACGGCTCGTGAGCATCGCTTCGACCTGCCGCGCATCACGCGCCCACAGCAGGCTGTCGCTGCGCGCGGCGACGGCTGCCGCGAGCGCCGTGCCCCACGCGCCGGCGCCGAGGAAGGCGAGTTTCACGCCGGCACCGCGCCCTCAGGCGCTGGTGATGATGCCCGCGCCGTTGCCGCCGCCGGCCGCCTGCGCCTGCTGCGCCTGCTGCTGTGCCTCGTACATGGCCTGGAAATTGACCTCCGCCAGCAGCACCGGCGGGAAGCCCGCGCGCGTGCACAGGTCGGACACCGTGGCGCGCAGGTACGGATAGACGATCTGCGGGCAGGCGATGCCGATGATCGGCTGCAGCTGCTCGGACGGGATGTTGCGCAGCTCGAAGATGCCGGCCTGCTTGGCCTCGACCAGGAACAGCGTCTTGTCGCCGGCCTTGGCCGTGACGGTGGCGGTCACGCTGACCTCGTACAGCCCATCGGCGACCGGCGACGCGTTCAGGCCGAGGTTGATGTCGACCTGCGGCTGCACCTGTTCGAACAGGATCTGCGGCGAGTTCGGCTGCTCGAGCGACAGATCCTTGACGTAGATGCGCTGGATCTGGAAGACGGGAGTGCTGTCGCTGACGGTGGTGGCCATGGTGTGGAAAGTGAAAAGGCCCGCCGAGCGCGGGCCGCACGCGATTATCGCCCCGGCCGCCGCGGCGTCTCAGTCGGCTTCGAGCAGCGCCAGCAGGGCGCCCCGGCGGTCGAGCGCGTAGAGATCGTCGCAGCCGCCGACATGGACGTCGCCGATGAAGATCTGCGGCACGGTGCGCCGCCCGGTCAGCCGCACCATCGTCTCGCGCAGCGCCGGCTGCAGGTCGACCCGGATCTCCTCGATGTGGGCCACACCGCGCTGCTCGAGCAGCCACTTGGCGCGCTGGCAGTACGGGCAGACCTGGGTCGTGTACATCTTGACGGGCTTCATGAGGCGGACGAGGCGCTCAGGCGGATTTCTCGATCGGCAGGTTGGCTTCGCGCCAGGCCGCGAGGCCGCCGGCGACGTGCCGCGCGTTCTCGAAACCGAGCTTTTTCAGCATACCGGCGGCCCGCGCCGCGCGCGCACCGCTCGCGCACAGCACCACGAGAGGCAGGGCCTTGTTGGTCGGCAGCAGCTTCGAGCCGCCTTCGATCTGGCCGAGCGGCACGTTGCGCGAGCCGGGCGCGTGCGCGGCGGCGAACTCGGCCGGTTCGCTCACGTCGACCAGAACGCCCTTCTCGCGGTTGATCAGGCGCACGGCCTCGGCAGTCGAGATCGCGGCGCCGTTCATGTGTCGCGCGATCCACGGCCACGCCAGCATGCCGCCCGACGCGATCGCCGCCAGCACCAGCACCCAGTTGTAGTTCTCGAGGAGGAAGTTCAATGCGCGGGCAAGCGGTAGGCGAAGCGGCGGATTATAGAATTCGCCCCGTTCGCGAACGCCCCCGACGAAGTCCTCGCCATGCATACCCTCGTGCTGATCCGCCATGGCGAATCGACCTGGAATCTCGACAACCGCTTCAGCGGCTGGACCGACGTGCCGCTCACCGACACGGGCGTCGCGCAGGCGCAGGCCGCGGGCCGCTTGCTGAAGGACGCGGGCTACGACTTCGACCTGTGCTTCACCTCGGTGCTCAAGCGCGCGATCTGGACCTTGTGGCACTGCCTCGACCAGCTCGACCGCACCTGGCTGCCGGTGGTCAACGACTGGCGCCTCAACGAGCGCCACTACGGCGCGCTGCAGGGCCTGAACAAGGCCGAGACCGCGCGCCGCTACGGCGACGCGCAGGTGCTCGCCTGGCGGCGCAGCTACGACGTGCCGCCGCCCGCGCTCGACCCCGACGACCCGCGCAGCGAGCGCGGCGACCGCCGCTACGCCACGCTGGCGCCCGGGCAGCTGCCGCTCACCGAATGCCTGAAGGACACCGTCGCGCGCGTGCTGCCGTGCTGGAACGACACGCTCGCGCCGGCGATCGCCGCCGGCCGGCGCGTGCTCGTCTCGGCCCACGGCAACAGCATGCGCGCGCTGGTCAAGTACCTCGACGGCATCTCCGACGACGACATCGTCGGCCTCAACATCCCGAACGGCATCCCGCTCGTGTACGAGCTGGACGCTGAACTGCGCCCGCAGCGGCGCTTCTACCTCGGTGACGCCGAGGCGGTCGCGCGCGCCGCCGCGGCCGTCGCCGCCCAGGGGCGCGGCTGACACTCAGGCGTCGAGCGCACGCACGATGCGCTCGCGCAGCCGCGCCGCCATCGCGCGCCGCTCGAGCAGCGACGGCTCGACCGCGAGCAGCGTCATCCGCACGCACAGCCGATCGGCCCGCAGCACCTGCCACAGCGAGACGACGAGGCTGGTCTCGCCCACGTAGGCGGCGGCGCGGCTCGGATTCGAACGCGCGTCGCGGTAGCGCAGCGCCAGCGGCTGCAGCGGTGCGCCGGCGCTGAGCGCGGCCTGCAGCAGGTTGGCGTGGAACGGCAGCTCGCCCTCGCCCGCGCTCGTCGTGCCCTCGGGGAACAGCGCGACGACGTCGCCGGCGGCCAGTGCCGCGGCGACCTGGTGCAGCACGCGCAGCGCGTCGCGCTTGCGCTCGCGCTCGATGAACAGCGTGCCG
>JBLMVT010000127.1:0-2916 GCA_050256835.1 Betaproteobacteria bacterium
GGCGCCGAGCGGCGCGTCGCCGAGCGGCACCCCGACGTAGTATCCGAGCGCGCCGCCGACGAGCAGCGCGACGACGCCGGCGATGCTGCGCGCGAACAGCCGCCCCATCGTTTGCGTCTCAGCCCGACCGCATCGCCGCCCGTGCCGACAGCCGGTAGCCGGCGCCGCGCACCGTCTCGACCAGCGCCGCGCAGCCGAGCGGCGACAGCGCTTCGCGCAGGCGCTTGACGTGCACGTCGACCGTGCGTTCCTCGATGAAGACGTGGTCGCCCCAGACGCGGTCGAGCAGCTGCGCGCGCGCATGCACGCGCTCGGGGTGCGTCATCAGGAAATGCAGCAGGCGGAACTCGGTCGGTCCGAGCCGCGCCTCGACTTCGCCGCCGCCGTCCCGAGCGTGCGTCACTCGGCGCGTCGCCGGGTCGAGGCGCAGGCCGCCGACCTCGACCACAGTGTCGAGCGCGTCGGGCGCTTTCCGGCGCAGCACGGCGCGCACGCGCGCCAGCAGCTCGGCGGTGGAGAACGGCTTGGTGATGTAGTCGTCGGCGCCCGCGTCGAGGCCGGCGACCTTGTCGGCCTCCTGCGCGCGCGCGGTGAGCATCAGGATCGGCAGCTCGTGCGTGCGCCTGTCGCCGCGCCAGCGCCGCGCCAGCGCGAGCCCGGACTGCCCCGGCAGCATCCAGTCGAGCAGCACGACGTCGGGCAGCCGGCGGTCGATCTCGGCCTGCGCCGCGTCGGCGTCGGCGGCGAGCGCCACCTCCCAGCCGGCATGGCGCAGATTGAGCGCGATCAGCTCGGCGATCGCCGGCTCGTCCTCGACCACAAGCGCGCGGCTGGCCATCAGCGCACCATCGTCTCGACCGCGTCGGGCCGGTTGTGCCTCACGTCGGTGCCCTTGACGATGTAGATCACCACCTCGGCCAGGTTCTTGGCGTGGTCGCCGACGCGTTCGATCGCCTTGGCGACGAACACCAGGTCGATCGACGACGAGATCGTGCGCGGATCCTCCATCATGTAGGTGATGAGCTTGCGCAGCAGGCCGTCGAACTCGCGGTCGATCTGGTCGTCCTGGCGCAGCACCTCGAGCGCGCGCTCGACGTCCAGCCGCGCGAAGGCGTCGAGTGCCTTGCGCAGGAGGGCGATCGCGAGGTCGCACTCGTTGGCGAGATCGGACACCGGCAGCTGCAGGCGGTTGGACAGGCCGTTGTCGACCAGCCGCTGCACGGTGCGCGCGATGCGCGCCGCCTCGTCGCCGACGCGCTCGAGGTTGGCGGTGCTCTTGCTCACCGCGATCAGCAGCCGCAGGTCGCGCGCGGTCGGCTGCCGGCGCGCGATGATGGTCGACAGGTCGCGGTCGATGGCGACCTCCATCGCGTTGACGCGTTCCTCCTGCGCCAGCACCTGGGTCGCGGTCTCGCCGCTGAAATGCGTCAGCGCGTGGATCGACTGCGCGACCTGTGACTCGACCAGCCCGCCCATCTCGAGCACGCGGGTCGAGATGCCGCTCAGCTCGGCGTCGAACTGGGTGGAGAGATGCTTGTCGCTCATGTCGGCTCCCTGCGCGCTATCCGAAGCGCCCCGTGATGTAGTCCTCAGTCTCGCGCTTCCTCGGCTTCATGAACAGCTCCGCCGTGGGGCCGAACTCGATCAGGTCGCCGAGGTACATGTAGGCGGTGAAATCGGAGACACGCGCCGCCTGCTGCATGTTGTGCGTGACCATGACCACGGTGTATTCGGCCTTCAGCTCGTCGATCAGTTCCTCGATCTTGCCGGTCGAGATGGGATCGAGCGCCGAACAGGGCTCGTCGAGCAGCAGCACCTCGGGCCTGACCGCGATGGCGCGCGCGATGCACAGGCGCTGCTGCTGGCCGCCCGACAGGCCGCTGCCGCTCTGGCCGAGCTTGTCCTTCACCTCGACCCACAGCGCCGCCTTCTTCAGCGCCCACTCGACGCGCTCGTCCATCTCGATGCGCGGCAGCGCCTCGAACAGGCGCACGCCGAAGGCGATGTTGTCGTAGATCGACATCGGGAACGGCGTCGGCTTCTGGAACACCATGCCGACCCTGGCGCGCAGCAGCGACACGTCCTCCCTGCTGGTCAGGATGTCCTCGCCGTCGAGCAGGATCTGGCCCCGCGCGCGCTGGTCGGGGTACAGCTCGAACATGCGGTTGAAGGTGCGCAGCAGCGTCGACTTGCCGCAGCCCGAGGGGCCGATGAAGGCCGTCACCTTCCTCTCGGGAATGTCGAGGTTGATGTCCTTCAGCGCCTGGTAGCGGTGGTAGTAGAAGCTCAGGTTGCGCACCGACAGCTTGGGTGGCGTGGCCTGCTCGGCTCGTGGCTCCATCGAATTTCCCGGTTGTCGTCAGCTCCGTGCGCGAAACAGCGTGCGCGCCAGGATGTTGAGCAGCAGCACGCCGATCGTGATCAGGAACACGCCTGCCCAGGCGAGCTTCTGCCAGTTCTCGTACGGGCTCATCGCGAACTTGAAGATCGTCACCGGCAGGCTGGCCATCGGCCGCGACAGGTTGTTCGACCAGAACTGGTTCGACAGCGCGGTGAACAGCAGCGGCGCCGTCTCGCCTGCGATGCGCGCCAGCGCCAGCAGCACGCCGGTGACGACGCCGGCGCGCGCCGCGCGCAGCGTCACCGCCAGGATCACCTTCCACTTCGGCGTGCCGAGCGCATAGGCGGCCTCGCGCAGCGAGTCGGGGATCAGCACCAGCATGTTCTCCGTCGTGCGGATGACCACGGGGATCACGATCAGCGCCAGCGCGAGCACGCCGGCCCAGGCCGAGAACGACTTCATGCGCGCCACCACCGCCGAGTAGATGAACAGCCCGAGGACGATCGACGGCGCCGACAGCAGGACGTCGTTGATGAACCGCGTCGCCGCGCCGAGCCAGCCCTTGCGGCCGTATT
>JBLMVT010000128.1:0-6325 GCA_050256835.1 Betaproteobacteria bacterium
GGGCGGCTGTCCGGGGCGGCGGTGATGGCGACCGACCTGCGCGCCTCCGCCAGCCTGGTGATCGCCGGGCTGGTCGCCGAGGGCGAGACGCGGGTCGACCGCATCTACCACCTCGACCGCGGCTACGACCGCATGGAAGCCAAGCTGCGCGCGCTCGGCGCGGACATCGAGCGGGTGCGATGACGACGCGGCCGATCACGCTGGCCCTGTCCAAGGGCCGCATCTTCGACGACACGCTGCCGCTGCTCGCCGCCGCCGGCATCGAGGTGACCGACGACGCCGAGGCGTCGCGCAAGCTGATCCTCGCGACCTCGCGGCCGGGGCTGCGCGTCGTGCTGGTGCGCGCGAGCGACGTGCCGACTTACGTGCAGTATGGCGGCGCCGACCTCGGGGTCGCCGGGCTCGACGTGCTGCTCGAGCACGCCGCCGCCTGGGGCGGGGCGGGGCTGTACCAGCCGCTCGACCTCGGCATCGCGAAGTGCCGGCTCAGTGTCGCGACGCGCGCCGACTTCGACTACGCCGCGGCGGTGAAGCAGGGCTCGCGCATCCGCGCCGCCACCAAGTACACCGCCTGCGCGCGCCAGCACTTCGCCGACAAGGGCGTGCACGTCGACCTCATCAAGCTCTACGGCTCGATGGAGCTGGCGCCGCTCACCGGGCTGGCCGACGCGATCATCGACCTCGTCTCGACCGGCAGCACGCTCGCGGCCAACCAGCTGGTCGAGGTCGAGCGCATCATGGACATCTCGGCCCGCCTGGTCGTCAACCAGGCCGCGCTCAAGCTCGAGCGCGAGCCGATCCGCGCACTGATCGACGCGCTGGCCCGCGCCGTCGAACCATGAAGACCCGACCCGTCGCCCTGCGCCAGCTCGACACCGCCGCGCCCAACTTCGAGGCCGAGTTCGCGCGCGTGCTGCACTGGTCGGCCGACACCGACCGCGACATCGAGCAGCGCGTCGAGGCCATCCTCGCCGACGTGCGCGCGCGCGGCGATGCCGCGCTGCTCGAGTGCACGGCGCGCTTCGACGGGCTCGACGTCACCTCGATGGCGCAGCTGGCGCTCGGCCCGCGCGACTTCGCCGCCGCCTTCGACGCCGTCACGCCGGCGCAGCGCGAGGCGCTGGCGCAGGCCGCCGCGCGCATCCGCGACTTCCACGTGCGCCAGCTCGAGGCCTGCGGGCGCAGCTGGAGCTACCGTGACGCCGACGGCACCCTGCTCGGCCAGAAGGTCACGCCGCTGGACCGCGTCGGCATCTACGTGCCCGGCGGCAAGGCGGCATACCCGTCCTCCCTGCTGATGAACGCGGTGCCGGCGCAGGTCGCCGGGGTGCCCGAGATCGTGATGGTCGTGCCGACGCCGCGCGGCGAGCGCAACCCGCTGGTGCTTGCCGCCGCGCACGTCGCCGGCGTGACGCGTGCCTTCACGATCGGCGGTGCGCAGGCGATCGCCGCGCTCGCCTACGGCACCGCCAGCGTGCCCAGGGTCGACAAGATCACCGGCCCGGGCAACGCCTACGTGGCCAGCGCCAAGCGGCGCGTGTTCGGCACGGTCGGCATCGACATGATCGCCGGGCCGAGCGAGATCCTGGTGCTGGCCGACGGCGCCGCGCCCGCCGAATGGGTCGCGATGGACCTGTTCAGCCAGGCCGAGCACGACGAGCTGGCGCAGGCCCTACTGCTCTGTCCCGACGCGCGCTACGTCGCCGAGGTGGCCGGGGCCGTCGAGCGGCTGCTGCCCGGGATGCCGCGCCAGGACGTCATCCGCGCCTCGCTGGAAGGCCGCGGTGCGCTGATCCGCACGCGCTCGATGGAAGAGGCCTGCGCGATCGCCAACCGCGTCGCGCCCGAGCACCTCGAGCTGGCGTGCCGCGAACCGTCGCGCTGGGAGCCGCTGCTGCGCCACGCCGGCGCGATCTTCCTCGGCGAGTACACCAGCGAAAGCCTGGGTGACTACTGCGCCGGCCCGAACCACGTGCTGCCGACCTCCGGCACCGCGCGCTTCTCGTCGCCGCTGGGCGTGTACGACTTCCAGAAGCGCTCCAGCCTGATCGAGGTCAGCGCCGAGGGCGCCCAGGTGCTGGGCGCGATCGCCGTCGAGCTGGCGCGCGGCGAAGGACTGCCGGCGCACGCGCGCGCGGCGCAGCTGCGGCTCGGCCGCAAAGGTGCGACGTGACGGACGCTCTGGCCCATCGCCTGCGACGCACGCTGCGCGGCGACGTGCAGTCGATGCACGCCTACGCGATCCAGCCGAGCGCCGGGTTCGTCAAGCTCGACGCGATGGAGAACCCGTACCGGCTGCCCGAGGCGCTGCAGCGCGAGCTGGGCGAGCGGCTGGGCAGCGTCGCGATCAACCGCTACCCGGGCCGCTGCGTCGCCGACGTGGTGGCCGCGCTCGCGGCGCACGTCGATCTGCCCGCCGGCTGCCGCCTGATGCTCGGCAACGGCTCGGACGAACTGATCTCGCTGCTCGCGATGGCTTGCGACGTGCCGGGCGCGAGCATCCTGGCACCGCTGCCCGGCTTCGTGATGTACGAGATGTCGGCCCGGCTGCAGGGGCTGGCCTTCGTCGGCGTGCCGCTGACCGCGGACTTCGAGCTGAACGCGGCGGCGATGCTCGCGGCGATCGAGCGCCACCGCCCGGCGATCACCTGGCTCGCCTACCCGAACAATCCGACCGCCAACCTGTGGGACGACGCGGCCATCGACGCCATCGTCGCCGCGGTCGGCCGGCAGGAGCGCGGTTTCGTCGTCTTCGACGAGGCCTACCAGCCGTTCGCCTCGCGCTCGTGGCTGCAGCGCATGGCCGGCCGGCCGCACGTGCTCGTGCTGCGCACCTTGTCGAAGTTCGGCCTGGCGGGCGTGCGGCTGGGCTACCTGTGCGGCGCCGCTGCGGTGATCGACGAAGTGGACAAGCTGCGCCCGCCCTACAACGTCAGCGTGCTGAACGCCGAGGCGACGCTGTTCGCGCTCGAGCACGCCGACGAGTTCGCGCGCCAGGCGGCGACGATCCGCGCCGAGCGCGAGCGCCTGCAAGTCGCGCTCGCCGGCCTGCCCGGCGTGCGGCCGTTCCCGAGCGAGGCCAACATGATCCTGGTGCGCTTGCCGGACTCGCGCCGCGCCTTCGAAGGCATGAAGTCGCGCGGCGTGCTGGTCAAGAATGTGTCGGGCCTGCATCCTCTGCTGGCCGGCTGCCTGCGCCTGACGGTCGGCACGCCCGACGAGAACCGCCTCATGATCGAGGCCCTGCAAGCGAGCCTGTAAATGCGAACCGCCGACGTCCGCCGCGACACCAAGGAGACGCGCATCCGCGTCGCCGTCAACCTCGACGGCACGGGGCGGGCGTTGCTCGGCACCGGGATCGGCTTCTTCGACCACATGCTCGACCAGGTCGCACGCCACGGGCTGGTGGACCTCGAGGTCGAGGCCGAGGGCGACCTGCACATCGACGGCCATCACACGGTGGAGGACGTCGGCATCGCGCTCGGCCAGGCGGTGGCGCGGGCGGTCGGCGACAAGGCCGGCATCGGCCGCTACGGCCATGCCTACGTACCGCTGGACGAGGCGCTGTCGCGCGTGGTGATCGACTTCTCCGGCCGGCCGGGCCTGCACATGGACGTGCCGTTCGCGGCCGGGATGATCGGCGGCTTCGACACCCAGCTCGCCTTCGAGTTCTTCCAGGGCTTCGCCAACCACGCGCAGGTGACCCTGCACATCGATAACCTGAAGGGCCGCAACGCGCACCACCAGTGCGAGACGGTGTTCAAGGCCTTCGGCCGCGCGCTGCGCATGGCGCTGGCGATCGACCCGCGGCAGGCCGGCACCGTGCCTTCGACCAAGGGCAGCCTGTAGCGGACATGCGGACCATCGCCGTCGTCGATTACGGCATGGGCAACCTGCGCTCGGTGTCGCAGGCGCTGATCCATGTGGCCCGGGGCATGGGCGACGTGCAGGTCGTGGTCACGGCCGATCCTGCCGTCGTGCGCGCGGCCGACCGCGTCGTGCTGCCGGGGCAGGGTGCCATGCCCGACTGCATGCGCGAGCTGCGCGACTCGGGCCTGCAGCCGTCGGTGCTCGAGGCGGCTGCGAGCAAGCCGCTGCTCGGCGTGTGCATCGGCATGCAGATGCTGCTCGAGCGCAGCGAGGAGTCGAGCGACGGTGGCTGGACGCCCGGGCTCGGCCTGATCCCCGGCGAGGTCCGGCGTTTTCGGCTCGAGGGCCGGCTGCAGCCCGACGGCAGCCGCTACAAGGTGCCGCAGATGGGCTGGAACCGCGTCTTCCAGACCCGGCCGCACCCGCTGTGGCAGGGCATCCCGGACGGTGCCTGGTTCTATTTCGTGCACAGCTACTACGCCCATCCGTCAGACCCGCGCCACAGCGCCGGCGAGTCCGAATACGGCGGGCGCTTTACCTGCGTCGTCGCGAGGGATAACATTTTTGCCACCCAGTTCCACCCCGAGAAGAGCGCCGCTCACGGTCTTGCCCTGTACCGCAACTTCCTCAGCTGGAAGCCTTGACGCGACAAGGACACCTCGGGCCACCTTCCTTCCCTTCCTCTCCCGCCTGGACCGGCCATGCTGCTCATCCCAGCGATCGACCTGAAAGACGGCAAGTGCGTTCGCCTCAAGCAGGGCGACATGAATGACGCGACCACCTTCGGCGACGACCCGGCGGCCATGGCGCGGCGCTGGCTCGACGCCGGCGCGCGGCGCCTGCACCTGGTCGACCTGAACGGCGCCTTCGCCGGCAAGCCGGTCAACGAGGGTGCCGTCCGCGCGGTGCTGAAGGCCGTCGGTGACGAGATCCCGGTGCAGCTCGGCGGCGGCATCCGCGACCTCGACACCATCGAGCGCTTCCTCGACGATGGGCTGTCGTACCTCATCATCGGCACCGCCGCGGTGAAGAACCCGGGCTTCCTGCGCGACGCCTGCAGCGCCTTCGGCGGCCACATCATCGTCGGCCTCGACGCGAAGGACGGCAAGGTCGCCACCGACGGCTGGAGCAAGCTGACCGGCCACGAGGTCGTCGACCTGGCGAAGAAGTTCGAGGACTACGGCGTCGAGGCGATCGTCTACACCGACATCGGCCGCGACGGCATGCTCACCGGCATCAACATCGACGCCACCGTGAAGCTGGCGCAGGCGCTGACGATTCCCGTCATCGCCTCGGGCGGGCTGGCGGGCATCGCCGACATCGAGAAGCTGTGCGCCGTCGAGGGCGAGGGCATCGACGCGGTGATCTGCGGCCGCTCGATCTACACCGGCGCGCTCGACTTCACGGCGGCGCAGGCGCGTGCCGACGAACTGAACGGCGCCGCGGCCTAGGGCAAATGCTCGCCAAGCGCATCATCCCCTGCCTCGACGTCACCGGCGGCCGCGTCGTCAAGGGCGTCAACTTCGTCGCGCTGCGCGATGCCGGCGACCCGGTCGAGATCGCCGCGCGCTACAACGAGCAGGGCGCCGACGAGCTGACCTTCCTCGACATCACCGCCACCAGCGACGAGCGCGACCTGATCCTGCACATCGTCGAGGCGGTCGCCTCCCAGGTCTTCATCCCGCTCACCGTGGGCGGTGGCGTGCGCAGCGTCGCCGACGTGCGGCGGCTGCTCAACGCCGGCGCCGACAAGGTCAGCTTCAACTCGGCGGCGGTGGCCAACCCACAGGTGATCCGCGACGCCTCGGCGAAGTACGGCGCGCAGTGCATCGTCGTCGCGATCGACGCCAAGCGGCGCGGCGGCGACGATCTCGCCGTGCGCGGCGAGGGCTGGGACGTGTACACGCACGGCGGTCGTCGCAACGCGGGCATCGACGCGGTCGACTGGGCGCGGCGCATGGCCGGGGCCGGCGCCGGCGAGATCCTGCTGACCAGCATGGACCGCGACGGCACGCGCGCCGGTTTCGATCTCGCGCTGACCCGTGCGGTCAGCGACGCGGTCGACGTGCCCGTCATCGCCTCGGGCGGCGTGGGCACGCTCGAACACCTCGTCGAGGGCATCCAGCAGGGCGGCGCCGACGCGGTGCTCGCCGCCAGCATCTTCCACTACGGCGAGCATACGGTCGGCGAGGCCAAGGCGCTGATGGCCAGCCGCGGCATTCCCGTGCGCCAGTGAGGTCGCGCGCCGGCGGCGTGCCGCCGCACCAGGTGCGCATCGTCGGCGGCGCCTGGAAGCGCACCAAGCTGCCCGTCGCCGACAAGCCTGGCCTGCGACCGACGCCAGACCGGGTGCGCGAGACGCTGTTCAACTGGCTCGGCCAGGACCTCGCCGGCTGGCACTGCCTCGATGCCTTCGCCGGCAGCGGCGCGCTCGGCTTCGAGGCGGCGTCGCGCG